>NZ_JACJUZ010000022.1:0-67013 GCF_014299995.1 Sphaerospermopsis sp. LEGE 00249
ACTGGGGAAGAAAATTAAAAGTCAAAAGTCAAAAAATAGGGAACAGGGAGCAGCGAACAGGGAACAAGAAATATTTATTTTGCTCCTGCCTCCTGCCTTTTGCCTCCTGCCTCCTGCCTGCTTAAAAATTAAGATTCCGAAGAGTCTTTACCTACAACTTGTGATTTGAGGGTTGTAATTTCACTGGTTAACTCTTGCCGAGTTGAAGCTTTGAGTAAATAGCGATACACAAACCAGGCAGAATAACCAATACCAATCAATTCAAAGGTAGGTGCTACCAAGGGAATACCATTGAGAGAATCTAGTACAGCCAGTAAAACCTTAACAGTGACAATTGCTGTAATCACTAAACCAATGCTAATTATAGGCTGCTTGTATTGATTAAAGAAGTTACCCGCATAGTCAGGTAATGTGCCTAAAAAGCCAGAAACTTGCTGCCCATATTTGAGCCATTGCTCTTGAGACTGTGCAGGAGGCTGTAGTTTGGTGATGCTTCCTGCTTGGGTGTTGATATCTGGGATTGTTGTTTCTTTTGACTTGGTTTCTGTATATTCTGGTTCTTGCATTTTCACTTCCATAATTTTGACAGTGGAGTTTTCTTAATCATCACTATTCTGACCACAAGACTGTTTACTGAGCAATGGACTCCTGAATCAGTACAATCAGGTTGAGGTCAAAAAGGGTTTTTAGTGTTTGTAATAGGTATTATCACCTTAATGACCGTCTTACCTTTGCTGCATTAACAGTAAAGTAAATCAAAGTAAATCCAGAAAATAATTAGATATTGTTCGTGCATCAAGGATGTACGCCTGAATCTTCCAGCTTATATCCCCAACTCACATTCTTGTAGTCGGGGACTTACGCCGATGTTGTTAAACGCTGATTTAATTTGCCTATTTCTCACTATTAAAGCTATATTCAGCCAGATTCGTCAATTGGCTTTTTCATCTTGAGGGCGGTGCGTTCGCCTACATCCACTGCCTAAAGTCCGATCAAGTAAGCTGTTGTGCCTTTAACTTGAATAATTAATACAAGCAAGATGCTTGTGCTACTGTAACTTCAGGTTGTTTAATTATACAATTTAGCTGCACATCAGCTTATCTCTACCAAGTTCCGATACTTTATCGGGCGTGGTTTTGGCTCACTCGATTTTCTTATAAGTCCATGCTATTATCTGGAAAAGAATGATTTAATCCTGTTATCCAAAAGGATAAATGATAATTTAATCATATTTAAAGTCATTATCAAGGTTAAACTTGGTTGGTGATATTTGTAGGAAGGTTAAGAAAATGCTGGGATACCAGATCAAAAGCTTTACCTTGTTGACAAAAGTTGGGAAAGCAAAAAAGTGTCAACTCAAGAGCCAAAAATAGATGAACTTCCAACAATAGAATTTCCCTCCCGTGGGAAACTTAAAGCTAGTTCATGGCGTATCCATCAAAAAATTGGCTATGGCTACTTTGTAGCTATTGGAATAGGCTTTTTTGGTTCCTTGACAGGGTTAGTGCTGGCCAACTACTACCGAGGCAGAGAAGTCCGACAGTTCCATCAAGCTAAACAGCAAGAACAACTACTGAATAATTATAAAAATGCCATATTTGAGGCACAGTTGCATAGCGCGAATTTAGTGGCTGTTTTAGAAAATACACAAAAGCGAACCCAGAAAAAAGATGAATTACTGACTTCTTTTGCTGAAGCTCAAAAATTAGACACAAAAATCAGCGCATATATTAGCAGTAAGCCCGAGACTTTAGCTGCCAATAGCAACACTTTACAAACTTTATTATCAGATTATTCTAGTAATTTTAAAGTTTATATTGAGCAAGTAGAAAAAATTTTACAAAAACTTGATAATAATGCTTTACAGTCTGAACAAGTAGAAACTGTACGCAAAGAGTTACTGGAAGTTATGAACAGTAACACTATCGAGGATCTAGATAATTTATCAAATAAGTTGACGAGAATTTTAAGAACGGCGCAAGAACAAGAACAGGATAGGCAAAACGATGTAGAGGAAGCGAGATTTGTAGAAAGAACAATTTTTATAGTCAGTATGCTGCTATCTGTGGCTATTGCAGCTGTGGTAGCTTGGCGTACCAGTCGAGCGATCGCTGAACCTGTAATTACTGTCACTCAAGTAGCTGAACAAGTGGCCAAAAAATCTAATTTCGATTTACGCGCTCCCATCACCACTGATGATGAAATTGGCTTGCTGGCTAAATCTCTCAATCGCTTGATTGAGCGAGTATCTGAACGCACTAAACAACTCGAACAAGCCAAAGAATTAGCTGAAGCTGCCAGCACAGCAAAAAGTCAATTTCTTGCTAATGTCAGTCACGAGCTACGCACACCGTTAAATGCAGTTATTGGTTTAAGTCAACTTTTGCAAGATGATGCTGCTGATTTTGCTGCATCCCCAGATTTTATCACTGATTTAGAAACTATCAATTCTGCCGGTAGACATTTACTAAAACTCATTAACGATATCCTGGATGTGTCAAAAATCGAAGCTGGAAAAATGACTCTTTACCCAGAGACATTTGATATTACAAATTTGATTAATAATGTTGTTCTCACAGTTAAACCAGCTATGGAAAAAAATGGCAATACTTTACAGGTGGACTGTGATGATAATCTAGGGACAATGTATACTGATCAAACCAGGATGCAACAAGTATTATTAAACTTACTCAGTAATGCTGCTAAATTTACCACTAACGGCAAAGTGACTTTGACGGTTAAGCATGAAAAAATCAAATTACGTCAAGACGCGCCCTTGAGTGTAATTAGTTTTACTGTAACTGATACAGGAATTGGAATGTCCCCTAGTCAGCAGCAGCAGCTATTTCAACCTTTTACCCAAGGAGATAATTCCACTACGAGGAAATATGGCGGTACTGGGTTAGGATTGGCTATTAGCCGTCATTTTTGTCAAATGATGGGGGGTGAGATTATTGTCAAAAGTCAGCTTGGTGTTGGTTCTACTTTTAGAGTCAATTTACCTTTAAGCACAGGTGACAGGTGACAGGTGACAGGTGACAGGTGACAGGTGACAGGTGACAGATGATGGGTGATGGGTGATAGAGTTAAGAGTTAAGAGTTAAGAGTTAAGAGTTAAGAGTTTGTTGGAATCTGATATTTCTTGACCCAAGTTGCTGAGGATATTGTAGTCTGACCAATAGCTACAATTGATAAATATCATTTTACAGATATCACTGCATCGCTCTTTCACACACCTATGACTACAAATATTGATTTTCTCAGCCATCTTAACCCCAGTCAACGCATAGCAGTTGAACACTATTGCGGACCGTTATTAGTTGTCGCTGGTGCGGGTTCTGGTAAAACTCGTGCGCTTACTTACCGTATCGCTAATTTAATTCTGCAAAACCGTGTTAACCCTGAAAATATTTTAGCGGTGACTTTCACTAACAAAGCTGCACGGGAAATGAAAGATAGGATTCAAAGGTTATTTGCTGAACAATTAGCAATTTCTCAACATGGTCAAAAGTTTGATTTATTACCAGAATATGAACAAACTCAATTGATATCTAAAGTTTATCGCACTACTATCAAAAATATGTGGTGTGGCACTTTTCATAGTCTTTTTTCTCGCATTCTCCGCTTTGACATCGAAAAATATCAAGATGAAAAAGGACGACGTTGGAATAAAAACTTTTCTATTTTTGATGAATCTGATGTCCAAAGCTTAATCAAAGAAATTGTTACTAAAGAACTTAATTTAGATAGTAAAAAATTTGATCCTAAATCTGTGCGTTACGCCATTAGTAATGCTAAAAACCAAGGTTTATCACCCCAGGAATTTGAACGGGAACAGCCAAATTATCGGGGTCGGGTAATTGCTGATGTTTATAATCTTTACCAAGATAGATTAGCACAAAATAACGCTTTGGATTTTGATGATTTAATTTTAATCCCCACGAGATTATTTCAACAAAATGAACAAGTTTTAGGGTATTGGCATCGGAAATTTTGTCATATTTTAGTAGATGAATATCAAGACACCAACCGCACTCAATATGAATTGATTCGTCTGTTAGTAACTAATGGTGAAAACAGAAAGAGTGAGTGGGATTGGCAAAATCGGTCTGTGTTTGTGGTGGGTGATGCTGACCAATCAATTTACAGTTTTAGAATGGCTGATTTTACCATATTACTAGAATTTCAACAAGATTTTGGTGATGGTTTAGAGGATGATGATACCAGAACAATGGTAAAATTAGAAGAAAATTATCGCTCTTGTGAAAATATCCTCCAAGCTGCTAATGAACTAATAGAAAATAACACCCAACGTATTGATAAAATTCTCAGAGCTACACGAGATGCAGGGGAAGCAATTTATTGTTATAAAGCTGATGATGAAATAGCAGAAGCAGATTTTGTGATTAATCAAATTCGCACTTTAGAACATCAAAACCCGGAATTAAATTGGGGTAGTTTTGCTATTCTTTATCGCACTAATGCTCAATCTCGACCTTTTGAAGAATTATTAGTAAAATATCAAATTCCTTATACAGTTGTTGGGGGAATGAAGTTTTATGACCGCAAAGAAATTAAGGATGTTGTCGCTTATTTAAGAGCAATTAATAATCCAGCAGATACTGTTAGTTTATTAAGAGTTATTAATACTCCTCGTCGGGGAATTGGTAAAGCTACTATTGACGCTTTGATGAATGCTTCTCAACAATTAGGTACAACTTTATGGGAAATATTAAGTGATGAAACATCAGTAAATACTTTAGCTGGACGTGCAGCCAAGTCTGTGAATGGTTTTGCTAGTATAATTCAGAAATGGCAAGAACAAATTACAAAAATTCCCGGTTCTGAGATTTTAGAAGGAATTTTAGATGATTCTAACTATATTCGGGATTTGATGGAACAGGGAACGGATGAAGCTGATAATAGAATCAGTAACGTCAAAGAATTGTTTAATGCTATCACTCAGTTTGAAGATGACAATAAAGGTGATGATATTTCCTTACAAGCGTTTTTACAAAGTGCGGCGTTAAGTTCTGATTTAGATAATTTAAAAGAAGGACAAACAGCAGTTTCTTTAATGACTTTGCACGCTTCTAAAGGTTTAGAATTTCCTGTAGTATTTTTAGTTGGGTTAGAACAGGGTTTATTTCCTGGTTATCGTTCCTTACAAGATCCAGCATCTTTAGAAGAAGAAAGACGTTTGTGTTATGTGGGGATAACACGCGCTAAGGAAAGATTGTATTTATCCCATGCCAGAGAAAGAAGGTTGTATGGTAGTAGAGAACCAGCTTTGCGATCGCAATTTTTGGAAGAACTACCCCCAGATTTATTAACCACCAAACGGAAAAATACCCGTACTTTCACTAAATCACCATCAGCAAAAACAAATAATCAAGGCGCATCAGAAAATTGGCAAGTAGGCGAAAAAGTCTTACATAAAACTTTTGGCATTGGTGAAATTACTCATGTTTTTGGAACGGGTAATAAGATATCTATAGCGATTAAATTTGCTAGTTTAGGTCAAAAAATCATTGATCCGAAAGTAGCGCAGTTGCAAAGGATGGAATAAAAGGGACTGGGGACCATTGACTGGCGCTTAGAGATATTATCTTACCTCAATTTATAAATTTCACCTCTATTAACTAATATCTCTGCTGTTAATAAATCCTTAACAGTTGCTAACAAAATCCGACGAGAATCAACTTCAAATAATACTGATATTCTATCAAATCCTGCTGCCCCTGGAGGGTTAAGTTTTGCTACACATACCTGTTGATGTTGGGTATCTAAGGAACGGTAACTTTCTTGATGTTGGAGAGTGCTAGAAGTCATTCTACCTAAAGCGTCAAAAGCTATTTCTGTTTGTGTCATATCACCTAATTCCCCAATATCTAAACGAATTTCTGTTTGTCCATTATTTGCTGTTTGTAAGGTTAACCATTGGGAACTTTGACAAGGATATTTTGTACCTTTGGGAAATATAGGATGATAAATATAACTTTTGCTGTAATTATCCCATAAACGAATCGCGTAACTATGACGCAAAAAATCATCTATTTCTGTAATTTGGGTAATTGCTAACGCACCATGACAGACAGCATCAAAGGGTTTATTTAATTTTACCTTACTTTTACCAAAATAAGAACTGATTAATTGTTGAACTGCGGGAATTAAACAACTTCCTCCCACTAATAAAACTTGTTCAATATCATTTTTAGCAATACCTTTTCTCAGTGCAAATGTTAAAACTTCATCTAACGCATCGCGTAACTGTTGTAAAAATTGTCGATATTCTAAAATTTCTTCTAATTTTTCACGGGTAATTTTTAACTCATAAGACATAAAAGATTCATCATCAAACCAACTTTCGGAAGCAGTTTGATTTTTAGAAAGTTGAATTTTTAAACGTTCAGCAATTTCTAAAAGATTTTGATAACTGATTTTACCAACTTGTTCAGGTGTGAGATTTTGCGATCGCAAATAATCATCAACTATCCAAACATCAATATCTTCACCACCTACATAAGCTTCTGATTTTGCTAAAACCTCAGCACGTAAGTTATTATTATGAGAATTATTAATAGTTCTCACTAAACTTAAATCCAGAGTTCCCCCACCAAAATCAACTACTAAAATTAATTTACCGGGAGATTTTACAGCATAACCTAAAGCTGCTGCGGTAGATTCATCTATAATAGAAACATGGGGAACATTTAATTTATTACCTAACTCTCGAAACCAATCTAAATAACGTTCAAAAGCACCAACAGGAACGGTAAAAACTAAATGACTAGGTTCTATATTCTGCTGTTTAATTTCCTGCCAAATAGTTTGGATAAACAACTCAGAAACAGCAACAGAATTATAACTAATTCCATCAATTTGACGTGGTGGTGGTTGATAATCTCCAGCTAAATCACGTTTAAACTTTTTAAATAATCTTTCTGGGGGATAATTTTGAGAAAGTCCTAAACGTTGACTTTTCACACCTTCACCTAATATAATCTTATCAGGTGCTTGAATAAACATTAAACTAGGAATAACCGGATATTCTAATCTTTCACCTTGAGGAGTAACACCCACAAATACACGGGATAAATTAGGGAAACGTAAACTTTTAGGTTGTTGGGTATCAACTTCTAAAATACTAATTACAGTATTACTCGTACCAAAATCAATTGCAATAGTAGTCATAAATTTAGGAGTCAGGAGTCAGGAGTCAGAATAATAAATCAATATAATTAACTTCTCTTTATCTTCTTTGCGTCTACCCTTCGGGATCTCCTGACGGAGATTGCGTCTTTGCGTGAGATATATTCAATTATTATTAAAACCTCCTGGTAAAGTGCGACTAACTTTTGCAGGATAGAGAACTTGATCACCATTTTGATAACCAATAAACCGAATATAAACTAAATCACCTTCTTGAATATCATCACTATCAGCTTGATGTATTTGGGGATTATAATTAACCTGTTCCCAAGTTTCCCCAATCACAGTATAACCCCAACTGTCCATTAAATTATCTAAAGATGTAAATAGGGAAACGATATTTTTAGCAGGTAAGTCAGGTTTTGTTAAAGCCATTTTTTTGACTGTGGGATAATTACTAAGTAAGGTTTGCAGTTGGGTAAAGGTTTCATTTTGAAAATCAGTTTTTAATTGTTGAGATTGTTGTTTTAATTCTTCCCGCAGTCGTTGACATTGTAACTCTAAATCTTTGATTTTATGTTCTGTATCTGTTGCGGTTGTATTTTGATGTTGAATAGATGTATTTTCCTGAGTTTCGGGAAATAGGAAACGCAGAATAATATAAAAGATGATAGCGAGAATTAGACCGAAACCGATATGATTAATTTGTTCTAGCATATTATTATTTCTCGGGTGAATTTGCAAACAGAAATGGTTTAACAGATAAAATCATTCGTTCTAACTCAGGTTTATTGTCTATGAGAACAGGATGTTCCCATAATCCATTTTCCCTTTCAGAGCAAGCTTTAGCAAGTGCTTGTCCGATATTCTCACGACTTTGTTTAATATCTCTTTGAAGACTTTCTGGATTAGGGTTGAACACCAAAATAAATACTCTATTTTTTATATCTTCAGGAATACATTCTTCTACATAACTTCCTCTATTTTGATAGACATCACGATCAATGATTAATAAGATATGTTTGTTAAGATTTTGTCGCAGTTGGGGAATATATTTTTTTTCAAATTTATCTTTAACATTTACCCATCCACGCGCTTTTTGTAGACATTCAATCTTATCCGCATCTACGTTTAAATTTAGACAAAATCCGTTAACAATATCATTATGAGCCTTATCTTCTAATAAGATGAGAAGATGTGGTCTATACTCATTTGGACTCATAATTCTATATCTCCACAAATTAGGTCATCAATCAGATCAACTCGATCTCCACGACCAGGTATCTCACTAATTAACCTAATTAAAGTTGGTTCTAAGTGACTTTTCCGATCAAGGAAAAAGGTATTTTCATCAGAGAATTTTTTGATTGCTTCAGGATTGTGAGAAGTTACTAAAAGTTGTCCATTATTTGTAAATGAACGTCGTAAAGACATAGTAAAATGACCTACTACCGATAGAGAAAGATAATTATCAGGTTCATCCCAAAAGCAAAAAACCGGACCATAGAATTGATTAGCAGCTAATACCACAGCACAAAGAAAAAAGCATTTTTCACCATCTGATAAATCTTGAAAATTAACATTTAAAGTAGCTTGATTTTTCTCAAATCTAACGATTAGACTTTTCACGTCTTTACCAATAGTTTCATTGACAAAATCTTGAAAGTCTGGCATAAGTTTTCGGAGATATTTGTCAATTTCTCTATAGGCCGCAGGATATCTACCCAGTAAACCAGAAAACCATTCTCCAATATTTGTACCATCTTTTTTTGGTTGTAAAGTTTCCCCGTGAGAATCTCCAGTCATTAAACTAGGAATTGGTGCTAAAATAATCATCTCAGCCAGCCAATTCTTTAAAACATAAAGACTATCATTACTAATTATTGGCATAGCTACTAAATGCCAATCTACAGAAAACTGAGCTTCTTTATTTTGGGTATTACTATGAATAGTAACTTGAGCGTTTTTTCGAGAGTAAATTGCATTTCCATCAACTAGAAGTTGTTCTTCAAAAACTCGCAGTTCTTGAAAATTTTCTGGTAACTCTAACGCGAGAATATACTGATATAATTGATTTTTCAGTAATACTTCTATTTCTAAGCGAATGGGAACTTCAAACTTTCCATAAGCAAAATCATTTCGTACAATAAGATTATTTTTTTCAAGTTCACGTAGTCTATTAATTCCTCTAGCAATAGATTGAAGTACCTCTAATGCTTTAGCAATAGTTGATTTACCTGTACCATTTTTGCCAATCAATATAGCAGATGGCATATCTTTTATTTTCAGTTCAAAGTTTTCTAAACATCGGAAATTATTTACATATAGTCTTTGAAGCATAATAAAGCCGTTCCTAGAAGTAAAAAATGAAGATTCTTGGGCGGTGATATACCCATTATAGGTTCAAATACCCAACTTATCTAAGAAATTTCTCGTTCCCAGTCTCCAGACTGGGAATGCCATTTTAGAAGTTCTACCTCTATTTTATCATGAGGCAGAGCCTCTTTTTTGCATTCCTTGTCAGAGACAAGGAACGAGTAATGATAGTTTATTGTTGTTGTAAGGTTTGATTTTCAGCGATATTAATATTCTCTTCTCCTTCGTAATATTCTGGTAATAATTCCTGAGATTCTATTTCTCCTAAAGATTTTTCTAAACTTTTTGTAGTTTCCACACAACTAGAACCAGTGGCATTTAAAACCCGTTCTACAATTTTACCATCTTTACCAATGCGATATTCAATCTTTTGATATTCTGCCATAATGATTTTTCCTGGTTAATAATGTTAACTGTCCTTAGATCCCCGACTTCTTTTAACATCTTATCAATCAATAATTAATTTACGTCAGAAGTCGGGGATCTTTTTGTGCTTTCTTATTTAAACCCATTTACCAACAACAACCCGCACCGTACCATCTGCTAAAACTTCCTCTTCCTCTACATCAAAACCTTCAGTTTGTATGGTTTCCATCAAACTTCTATGGGCGTATTTTTGACTTATTTTATTAATAAACTCCTGTTGATTAATTTTCGCACCCCAAAAATCTGCAACCAATTCATAACTTTCTGCATTTTTACGAAAACCTAAATCATAACCATTAGCTTGTTTAATCACATATTCAGCATGAGTTTTATTACCGATATAACCACGAACCTGAGAATTTAACTCAACTTGATAACCTAACTCTTGCAATATTTGATAGAGAACATCACCATTTTTAATTTGTACTTTGATAGTTGTAAAATGAGACATAAAAAATCAACTCCTTTTTTCATTTATGAATTATCAATTGTCAATTATCAATTATCAATTATTTAATCCACCTCCAAAGGACCCAAACCTTGCTGCTGAGAATAAACCTTTAACTCCTCCATTAACAGTGTATCAATAGAAGCCGTTCTTGCGCCAGCTTCCGCCGCCCAACGTTTTAAACTGGTAATTTGTTCCTTAGCAATAGCCGCCAAAGGTACAGTTTCCGATATGGCATCTAAAATATCTTCTGTGTTAAAATCCCGCCTATTACCATCTATTAAACTACCAAAAGCCCGGTGCATTCCATCAATAATTACTTGTTGAATTTCAGCACCGCTAAAATTTTCCGTATTTATGGCAAGTTGCTGTAAATCAAATTCTCGCAGTCGGGAATGGCGAACTTTTTGAATGTGGACTTTAAAAATATCATGGCGTTCATTTTCTGTGGGTAAATTTAAAAAGAATATTTCATCAAATCGCCCTTTTCTTAATAACTCGGCTGGTAATATTTGCACATTATTAGCAGTAGCCACCATAAACACGGGACTGGTTTTTTCTTGCATCCAAGTTATTAATGTTCCAAATACTCGGCGCGATGTTCCAGAGTCACCATCAACCCCACTATTAATATTACCAAATGCTTTATCTATTTCATCCATCCACAATACACAGGGTGATATTGCTTCTGCTAATTGTATCATTTGGCGAATGCGATTTTCACTTTCTCCCACTATTCCTCCAAATAATCTCCCCACGTCTAAACGTAACAATGGTAAACGCCATTCGTGGGCGATAGTTTTGGCTGATAATGATTTTCCTGTTCCTTGGATTCCTACTAATAAAACGCCTTTGGGGTTGGGTATGCCATAACGTCTTGCTTCTTCGGTAAAAGCATCTTGACGCATTCGCACCCACTGTTTAAGATTTTCCAAACCACCGACGTTTTTTAATGATTCATTGGATGTGTAAAATTCTAAGATTCCTGTTTGGCGAACTGCTTGTTTTTTCTCTTCTAAAACTCTATCAATATCTGTTTCGTTGACTTGTCCTTTGGCTGCTAAAGCGGCGGCTAAAACTCTTCTAATTCTGGCGCGACTTAATCCTTGACAGGCTTTGATTAATTGTTCTTTTCCTAGTCCATTTAAGTTAAGTTTTTCGGGGACTATTAATTGATGAATTAAATAATCTATTTCTTGGATGTTGGGTAAGGGAAAATCAATTACTGTAATTTCTTCTTGTAGTTCTGGGGGAATGGTTAAAGTATGACTGGTGAGGATGAGGGTTTGGCGTGTGCGTTTGAGTTGACGGGTGAGGTTTTTGATAGCACGAATTACGGGAGCATTTTTTTCTGTTTCGGGGTTTTTGAGGATAAAATGTATGTCTCGTAATACAAAAATTGTGGTTGTATTTTCTGGGGTTTTGGTAATTCTTGATAATGCACCCATGACTGAACCTTTATCAGTTCCGTTGTCATCCCAACCGGTGACGATATCCCATAATAATAGTTGTCGTGGTGTCTGGGATATTTGGGTGAGTTGTTGCAGGACTTGTTCTATTGGTTCTTCTTCGACTCCGACTATATATAGTAGGGGATAGCGGGCGCGAAGCATGAGGTCTATTTGTTGGATGAGTTCTTGATGGGGGTTATTCATTATGTATAAATAGGGGGGTTAGTTGTTAATGTATCAATTTTTTAATTTTTTTAATATACAAGATAGTTTTATATTATCATAACAAAAAGTCAAACTATAACATATATGTCTAATAATGAAAAAAGATGCCCTCATTGCAATGAAAAGACCTTAATAAAAATAACAGAAGGCAAATCTCCTACTATTAATCATTCTGAGTCCGATGTTTGGGAAGAATATTGTTGGAAGATTTTATTCTGTAACGACTGCAAGCAAGTAAGTGTTATTCAAGAATCATATTCAAGTGAAAATATAAAGGAAGTCTATGATGAAGAAACTAAGGAATTTTCCTACATACCAGAAGTTTCAACAGAATTATTATATCCCCAAATTAAACAGTTTGGCATGGGATACAAACACTTTAAATCGCCTCGTATATATCAGGAAGCGATACACTTGTTCAAATGCAAATTATATGAAGAAAGTGTAAGTAAATGTAGAAAAGCATTAGAAGCACTATGTTTAGATTTTAAAATAAAAAAAGGTAAGTTAGAGAAGAGAATTTTAGTCATGAAGGAAAAGGAATATTTTGATGAAATTTTATTTAATTGGGCAGAGATTATAAGATTTTTTGGAAATCAAGCAACACATGATTACCATGAATATCATGAAAATATAGCTAAAAATATTATAGATTTGACAGGAGCTTTGATTGAATACTCATTAGAGTTGAGACTTAGAAAATTCAAGGTAAATGAACAGTTTAAATATTTAACACAAGAAAAGAAAAAAATAGATGAAAAGACTGTTATGGAGCTTTAAATTTTCTCTAAAGTTACAATTACTAATTGCTAAAGCGCAAAAGAGTAACAGTATAAATGGCTATTAAGTCCTCGCCGCACCACCACATACAACCCGAAAACCAAAGTTGTTGAAGGGGATGGGGCGGTCGATGTAGCGAAAAGCAGAACGGCAATAGTCAGGATCGTTGCTCCACGAACCACCGCGCAGCAGTGTTCTGGTAATATTCTCTTCAATATCTAGCCATAAGCTTCCATCTGTCGGCGCACCTTCATAGTTACTATGCCAATGATCTTGACACGACTCCCATACATTGCCGTGCATATCGTATAATCCAAAGTTATTGGCTACTCCAAAACTCCCTACTTCTGTTGTTTCTTTTCTATAAACTCCTTTGGGTTCTTGTCCATAAGTAGAGTAACCATAATAGTTGGCTAAATCCGTTGTAATCGCCTCTCCAAAGTGAAATGGTGTGGTAGTTCCTGCTCTACAAGCATATTCCCATTCCGCTTCACTTGGCAGTCTGTAGGTTTTTCCGATTTTTTGGCTTAACTTTTCACAGAAAGCCACCGCATTATTCCAATTAGAGAACTCAACAGGACGATTACTACCTTTGGAACGAGAAGGGTTATTTCCCGTGATAGCTTGATATTGTGCCTGTGTTACCGGATATTTTCCCATAAAGAAACTAGGAACAGTAACTTGGTGTTGAGGACTTTCATTATCTCGTCTTCCCGCTTCATTTTCTGGTGAACCCATCATAAAAGTACCACCAGGAATTGCAGCCATTTCTAATTTGACACCATTACCCACATCTTCAGTAAAATATTTGGCTATACGTTGCTGTCGTTGAATAATTTCTCCAAATTTGTTAGTTGTTACTACTTCAATCTTTTCTAGTTTTAACCCTTGGAGATTAGAAATTAATGCTTGTTTAACTTTTGTTTCTGTTCTGTCACTTAATATTAAATAAGCCGTATTTTGAATATCCCAAGATTTATCCTTTAAACTTGCAATCACTAAATCTAAGCCCTGTTCTCCATAATTCACAGCTTGCTTAAGTGCAGCAATTCTCACCTTTGCATCTGGATTTTGTAACCGCAATTTTACCCCTTCAATTCCACCTAAAACGGCTGCACCTTCTAGTGATGGACTATTACCACCAAGCACAGCATCGTATTCTCGCGGTTGTTGTGGATTATTCATGATTGGTTAATGGTTGGTTTCATGTATGCTGTATTTAAAATAGCATATTTGGGTAATTTTGCTAGTTGTTTAGATAAATTTAATATTGTCTGAATCAGGATGTCCAGGATTTAAGGATGTACAGGATGTGATTGGATGATTTTTTGTTGTGTGGTGAAAGTTGTGGTTGTCTGAATCAGGATGTCCAGGATTTAAGGATGTACAGGATGTGATTGTTTGATTATTGGTTAGGTGTTGATGATTAGTATGAAGAAAGGTTAATTTTTATGAAATTACTTTAATAATCAATACATGATTCACGTCTAGTAATCATCAAATAATCATCCTATTAATCCTATAATCCTGGGTATCCTGATTCTGACAGTTGACAGATTATAATTAAAATACAGTACAATATTGCCTATAACCTAGTAAATAAAATAGATAATTATGAATGTACAACTTGTTGACTCGCTTGTAGAAATTGTTTCCAAATTAACTCCCGAAGATCAAAAACTTTTTTTATCTAAACTTTCTCATAGAAATATAATTCCATCAGCAGAACAACAAAATTTAACATCAGCAGAAAAAGCCGCAAAATTTCAAGAATGGTTATCTCAATTTCCTCAAAGTAGTATTACCCTATCAGATGAAGCATTGCGTCGAGAAAATATTTATGATGATAGAGGGATATGAAAAGCTATTTACTTGATACGAATATTATTCTTAGATTTGCAAATTCTCAATCTCAGGAATAAGCTGTTACACAGCTAAATTGTATAACCCTAATGTTCTGAACTCTTGTTTAACAGGCAAGATGCCTGTTCCACTTATACAAATTAAATGCACAACAGCTTACAATCTGATACGGAATACTATTTCTGAAATTTTATTACGAGGTGGTCAATGTTTTATTACCTCTCAAGTAATCATTGAATTTTGGGTTGTTGCTACTCGTCCTGTCAATGTTAATGGCTTAGGATGGACTGTAGAACAAACAACTCAAGCAGTACAAATGTTAATAAGTCAATTTGATTTATTAGCAGAAACACCAGATGTATTTTCTATTTGGTTGAACTTAGTAACAACATATAATATTTCTGGTAAACGAACTCACGATATACACATATTAGCAGTGATGATTGCTCATAATATCAGCCATGTTTTAACTTTAAATCCTAAAGATTTTATAGATGTTCCTGAAATTACAATTATTCATCCTGAAAATATGAATAGCTAAGAATATAGCATATTATTGTCAGAATCAGGATGTCCAGGATTTGAGGATGTACAGGATGTGATTGGATGATTATTTGTTGTGTGATGAATGTTGTGGTTGTCAGAATCAGGATGTCCAGGATTTGAGGATGTACAGGATGTGATTGTTTAATTATTGGTTAGGTGTTGATGATTAGTATGGAGAAAGGTTAATTTTTATGAAATTACTGTAATAATCAATACATCATTCACGTCTAGTAATTATCAAATAATCATCCTGTTAATCCTCTAATCCTGGTTATCCTGATTCAGACAAAAGCCTAATTTTTATGAATTGACTATAATAATCAATACATCATTCCCGTCTAGTAATCATCAAATAATCATCCTGTAAATCCTTTAATCCTGGTTATCCTGATTCTGACAAAATAGCCTCAATTTATAAATAATCAATATTTGCTTTGGCAAAATTCAGAATTTCTATAGTTCTTTGAATAATCAAATCCGCATCATCTTCTGTAATATTAGGATCAGTATTATAGTCACCGCGTAAACGAGTTCTTTCTGCATCAATTAAATAACGATGAAATTCACGAGGAACTCTTTCTGTGCGAGCAAATTTTTCTCCAAAAGCAGCAATAACGGCTGAATGTTTAGAATAAGCTAGTCCTTCTCCTTCTAAAAAAGCTGTAGCAATATAAAACATAGCATAATAACCACGAGAAACAGCAAATTCAGCAAAACCTTTTTGGTTAAGTTCCACTGCTGCTTGTAAACTTCTCTCTGCTTTTTCTAACAGTCTTTGTTGTTCAAGATTCATATTACTAAACCATCTTTTCTCACATTACGGAAAAACCCACTATCATGATTTTCTAATTGTTGAGAATTAGCAAAAGCGCAACTGATTAAAACATTATATTCTAGGCATAAATCAGCAATTAATTGACTAATTCTTTCACTTTCTTGAGAATAATTAAAAACATCTTTTAATACAATCAAAATATCAATATCTGAATCGGGTTCTGCTGTTCCTCTAGCTTGTGAACCATATAAAATGAGTTTTTCTAACTGTTCTCCATAAAGTTGTTTTAAGTTTTTCTGTACTTGGGTTAAAACAGTGGAAATAGGTTGATTTAGCATAATTTTTAATCAACAATTACTCTGAGTTAATGGTTACTTTGATGTATCCTATATTCAAAATAGCATATTATTGTCAGAATCAGGATGTCCAGGATTTGAGGATGTACAGGATGTGATTGTTTAATTATTGGTTAGGTTTTGATGATTGTTATAGGGAAAGGTAAATATTTATTAAGTGTGATGTAAGAAGAATCAATACATAAACAACAGTGATTAACCATCAAATAATCATCCTGTTAATCCTATCATCCTGGTTATCCTGATTCAGACAAAAAATTAAGTTAATACTCATTAACCATTAAATAATCATCCTGTTAATCCTTTAATCTTGGTTATCCTGATTCTCACAATATGTTACAATTTGAATTGAGAGAAACAGGAGCATAAAACTATGCCATTAATCAAAATACCAAAACATTATCTTGTATCTCAAGATGAAGATTCAATTATAGTAGATGTACCTGAATCAATGCTATTACATTGGAAAAAAGACTATGAAAAAATTAGTAAAGCTAAAGGTATTTTAAAACATAGAAAATCTGCTATGTTAGCTCATTTAGATCATCTGCGTCAGGAGTGGGATAAATGAGATATCTTTATGATACAAATATTTTTATTTACTATTTAGGGTTTGCTGAATAAACCTAAAACCTTGATATATCAAAGGTTAGAGGCTGATAAACACAGAAATTAGTGCAAGGGTTTTGAAGGGTATACCAGAAAAAGTGTGCATTTTTTGGGATTTCAAGAGATGGCAAAGAAATTTTCCAATCTCCTCCTGACTCCTGACTCCTGACTCCTGACTCCTATGCCCTCACGGAAAGACTTTCTCAGCAACCCCTATTTAGCCGATGTTCGCTCGATAACCACCTGATTCAGACAATTATTACCTCCGTTTCATCTTCGCCCCAATATCAGCAGGTTTACCAAAATACGGGTAACTTGTCACCAAAATATCTACCCCTGTGCTGGCATAATTCCTGACATTTTCTAAATTAATTCCACCTGCTGCTGCTAATTTTAAACCTGGATATTTCTGCTTTAATTCTGTAACTAAACCACTAAGTTCTACAGTAGGAATTTTATCAAATTGAATTAAATCAACTCCTGCTTCAGCCACCATCCAAGCATCGGTTTCTGTTTCCACTTCAATAGCAATTTTTTGTTCTGGAAATCGTTTTCTCATTTGGTTGATACGTTCACTTATTTCTGCAATACTATCTATAAATAGTAGGTGTTGTTTAAAAATCAAAACTGTTTCTGATAGTCCTAAACGGTGGGGAGTAGCACCACCAGCTAAAATTGCTTTCATGGAAATAATTCTTGTACCAGGAAAGCATTTGCGAGTGGTGACAACTGCCACATCAGAATTTACATTTTTAGCAGCATCAACCAATTCTTTTGCACGGGTAGCAATACCAGAAGCGTATTCCATTAAATTTAACGCTACTCTCCAACCAATATGTAAAGCTTCCGCACAACCACTAGCTTTGAGAATTAATTGCTGTGCTTGTAAACAAGTTCCACTTTCTACTAAATATTCAACTTTTGCACCGCATTTTTCAAATACTCTTGCTGCTTCTTCTGTTGCACAAATAGTCATGGTGTGACGGGTAGAAAATTCAATTTCTCCTAATTCTTTACCTATATTTAATCCATAGGTAGTTAAATCGAGAAATGGGACATCTTCTGCAATTAATTGTGCTATTTCTTCATCAGAAAAGAACATTCTCATATCAGATCCGTTGGAATAGTTATATTATCTGTGAGGATAGGCAAAAGGCAAGAGGCAAGAGTGAAGAGGAGAAAGTTGATTAGTTGATTATCAGTAATTAACTGGACTTGATATCATTTATTTTGTCCGTTGGAATAGGGAACATATCTGTTTGAGGGGGGGAACAGGAGGGAGATGGGGAGATAGGGAGGTAAATAACCCAATCACCAATCACTATCATAGACTGTTGCCCCTAGTTGAATTGCGATCGCAATTACATCTTTATTACTCTCCCCATGAACGCAGAGACAATTACTCAGCTACTGGTGATTTTGTTGAGGCTGGTAATAGACATCTCTGGTAATGAAATGTGCATAACCTGAAACCCATTCGTAGGGACAATTCATGAATTGTCCCTACATTGATTTTCAGAGAGGTTTAATGGGTAATGTTCCTCTGCTATATAAAACCTAGACAAAACTAGACTTTACTTTCTACTTCAACGGGAGCATGGGAGCAGTTATCCCTCAGTAGACTTTCACGCCTTAGCCAGAGGCGATTGTGTTCCAATTAAGTTTCTGAAAAAGACTACCACCATCATTGCTTGGTTTTCGCGTCGGCAATAGTCTCAATTCAATACTTGATATCACCGTATTATATATCAAGTAGTTGATTTTTTCCTAAAAATATATTGATTTTTGTCAATACAAGTATAGTTTTGTCGGTGTTGCTGATTTTGGGGATGAAAACAATATTGCATATATTCAAACCCCTTGTAGAGACGTTCCATGGAACGTCTCTACACACAAAAAACATCCCGCATTTATGCAATGCCGTTTTGTCTATGAAATTGTCAACTTAGGACTTGCTCTAACCAGCAATTGATCTTATTTATACACCAAACTACCATATAGTAGTACAGTAATTTATTTAGTCTGAGAGTGTGGAATACTCTACCACAAACATCGGTTAGCACAACTGGGGAACATTTGACAATTTTGAAAACAATCTGTTACATTTATTTACATAAAGCAATAAAAATTAAGACACAAAAGTTAAGACACAATAAAAACACGAGGTTAAAGATGACTATCTTAATTGCATTATTAGTTGTAGGTTGGGTTGCTGCTTCTGTGATTGGTTCTTTGGCTTACTTCATGGGTGAACAAAGCAAGCCTATCCATGAACGGAACTGGCGTTCTGAGTCTTTTGCACAATTGGCTAAGTCTATTACTGGCATGGAAATTGATTACAGCGATCGCACTCCTGCCTATGCGATGGATGCTTATGCCAGTCGCACTCTACCCCAATAGTAGTACATAACGCTTAATCAAATGCCCATAGATCCCTGTTTTCTTCAAGAAGACAGGGATTTAAATATTCAACGGTTTTCTTTTCCAATAGAAATTACTGCCAAAGTAGCAAGAAAGATTCTGATTTTGTTGTTAGTATTCATTGTCGGAATTATCGGCTGATCAATTCAGGGCTTCCCCTATTATTTACCCTGAAAACATCAGTAATTAATGTGGTTATTAGTCTAATTCATGACTATAAATACGCATCAAAAAATCAGGAGTATTTGCTATGATGATGATGATGACTGAATCCATGACTAAGGAAATGCAAACTTGCATGAATGCTTGCATGGAATGTCATAAAATATGCTTGGAAACCATGACTTACTGCATGAGCAAAGGTGGTAGGTACATGGATATGGGCATGATGAGCATAATACGTGACTGCTCTGAAATGTGCATGATGTGTACAAATATGATGATGAGTGGTTCTGAATTTATGGAACGCACTTGTATGCTGTGTGCGGAAATGTGCGATCGCTGTGCTGCTGCCTGTGAAACCATTAGCGATGACAGCAAAATGAGAGATTGCGCCGCAGCTTGTCGTAGATGTGCGGAAACTTGCCGATCAATGCAAATGGCGCGTGCTTAATTTGAATAACTAGCAGATTAACTATTATCAATTTATCTGCAACCTATTTAGGCGCTCAGGCTGTGGTGGTTTGGGCGCTGATCAATTGAAAATTGACAATTGATAATTGTTTCATTCAACGTTTAATATCATTACCATAAATTGTCTGATTTGTCAATGCCCCTATTTCTCACCCGCAAACAACAGCAGGGAATTTTGGTAAATCTCGTGTCAGGATTTTTTGATAAATTTTTGATTTTTTGGGTTATTTCTTTTTTGGCTATCCCTGAAGCGTTTATCAGTCAAGGCTTGTGAACTTGTGCTAAAAGATACATCTTAAAAATAGGCACAATAGGACAATTTACAAATTCTCTTAAATCATAGCAGATGGCTGAAAGTATTGCAAGCTCGTTGATAAATAAAAATAATTCTCAATTAAATGTTAAGAAAATATAAAGGGAAAATTTGGAAACTTATATATTTTAAAACTGTTTCTAGATTTAGATAAGATTTAATTATTAGAAAACACCCAATAGCGATCGCTGTTTACTTACTTAAGTTTACCCAGTAAATTAAACTAGAGGCAGAGCCTCTGTAATAACATTCCCAGTCAGAGACTGGGAACGAGATAATTCTTACGTAGGGGTAATTCATGAATTACCCCTACTTTAAATTACCCCTACTTTCGTTCTGTTTTGCACAAGTCCTGTTAAAGAATATTCAGCACCCTCCTTAATAAAGCTTGATCTTCAGGTTTAGGTTTCAGACGACCATTTTCCACATCACGAATCCAACTTTGACTTTTACCTGTTAACTTTGCTAATTCTCTTTGGGAGATATTGATACTTTTGCGGGCTTGAGATACTTGTTCAGCTAATAAATTATCCGTAGTTTTGACGGTTTTTTTACTTCTCACATTACGCCGCTTTTTTTTCTCAGCATCTGCACTGATATTTTCCCATTCTGGTGGTAATTCAAAAGATAAAATCCGGGCATTCATCAACATATTCCACTTACCACGGGGACCGCTATCTGTAAGTCGATGATCACCACCACCGTCATTGATCCAAAACTCTAAAGCCTCATCTGGATCTTCGGGAATATCAACTAATTTTGCCCATAACGGTTGGATTTCTATGGGGTAGGTAACAGGATCAAAAATTGGCTTAACTCCAGAATGATTGAGAACTTCCAAATCATTTTCAAAAGTTCGTAATAAACGCTTACGTTCATCTCGCAATCTGGAAGCTAAGTTAATTTTTTCCTCACCATAAGCAACACGCAGTAAAGTAGGAACAGTAATCCGTTGTTCTCTACCCATCTTGGTTTTAAAAAGTAACCATAACATCAATCTGACTGCGCCTTCATGTTGCTGCCACAGACTCATAACAGTAGTTAACAGCGTTTTCGGCAGACTACCATATTGATAGAAACCAGTCCGTTCTTTACAGCCTTGTTTATTTAAAAAATGCTGCGCCCAAAGACCGGCTTTAACTTTAAATGTCAACCCAACTAAATATTTACATCCCTGTGCATCTTCCTGAAAATGATGATGAATATCTGTTAAATGCCACAAAGGACTTTCTTTAACAGAAAAACCGGGAACTTTACCTCTTGCTTGCCAGTCAATAGAAACAACCAGAGAGCAAGCTTGTTGAACGATGTTTTTAATTAAACATAACTTGGCGGTTTTGTTGAGGTCTTTACGTTTTTCTAATCCCAAGTATGCTTCAAATTGTCGCTCATCAATTGAAAACTCTTGTTCCCAGGGTTGATCTAAAGTTGTAGCATAGGCAGCAAAAATCAGATGAATACAAGCAGCTCGAAGATCAAGATTTTCAATTGTTGGTAAATTTTTAGCCCGGTTACTAACTTGAAATGAGTCCTGAAGCTGAAAAGAAATTGCACCCCGACCTTGATTAACTTGTCGGCTATAGTGTAAATTACCTGCTGCATCTGTTTCCCATTGTAATGATTTACGTTGTGCTAATAAGTTGCAAGCTTCCCAAATAACTATTGCCGAAGCAAAGGGATGATTCTTGCCATTAGAAAACAAATTAGGACTGGTAGGTTCTCGCGCTTCAACTTTGCATCTGCCTTTTTTTGCTTGCCAGGGTATGGGGGAATTTGTAGGACAAGCAATTACACATTGCGGTTCTGGATAATAACCCTCACAATTGTTACAAAGACAAGGATCAATCCAATATTCGTTATTTTCGATTTTGATTGCACCCGTAGGACATTGGGGGCGGCAGTTATCACATCCATCGCAATTTTTGTTAGGAATTGTATAAGGCATAAGGCTGCTTCCTAGTCTAATTGCTGAGATGTTTGGCTCAAGTCTACCCTCGATGTCTCGTCTTGATTCATAACTTGCTACCAAATTATCTCCATGACAAGATCAGTTATTCAGTTAACAGTTATTGTCTTTGAGTATTGACTGTTCACTGTTGATTTTTACCTGTCACCTCTTTGGGACTTTGAAAGTAAGGCTTCATTGCTTCTTCATTAACTATACATTTCATAAAGATTTCGCTAAGTTTGTTCATAATGAGCTTGGAGAATTTTTTTAATATTTGTGTTCTGCTTTCACAGGAAATCTTGACAAAAACTGTTTTTAAATAACATCATAAAAATTGGAAATTGTTTTTAATTAGTTAATGTTTAAATTCCTGTTCACTAACTGTTTACTTCTGATTGTTGATTATTTAGTATCTGCAAATACTGTCAAAATTATTACTTTAACCTTATGGACTATTTTCTACTTGTTGATTTTTGCGAAAACCTATCAATAAAAATATCAAGATATAAATTATCTTGATCTAAAAAATAACTGGATTTTCCCTTTGAATACTAAGGATCGAGTAGAGATTTTTTAATAAAAAATTGCATCTAGCCTAGAAAAATATTCGAGATAAATTGACATGATTTTTCAAGTCAGCAAAACTTGATAAAAAAGTTAATTTTTATCAGCAAAATGCCAAAATATTAGGCTACTATTAAGAGTAAATCACCAAGAAAATTGTAAGCGAAATTGCTGAGGTTAGATTCATGGCAACATTAACAGGATTGACATTTGGCGGTAAGTCTTGGACACCTAAATTTGTTACAGAAATTGACAAGGATAAATGTATTGGTTGTGGCAGATGTATTAAAGTATGTGGTTACACAGTTTTAGGGTTGATGGCATTGAATGAAGAAGGTGAATTTGTAGAAGATGAAGATGATGAAGAAATTGAACGCAAGGTGATGGTAGTTGCTCACCCAGAAAATTGTATTGGTTGTGAAGCTTGTTCTCGTATTTGTCCCAAAAATTGTTATTCCCATACAACATTAGACCAGTAATACCTATGGGCATCAACTACAGTCAGTAAGTTACAAGGAGAAAAGAAATTGTTTAACTCCTGACATCAGCATCACTGATTGATGAAAGTTCATTTAGAGGGGAATACTCAATCCTTACCTAACTTTACCTAATTAGTTAAAAAAATATTAAAAATTTTAGGATTAACAAAAACATAGATTTAAACTTGTTAGGGTTCATTACCTTAATGATAAAATTATGGTGATTTTAATGAGAAGTTAACCAAAATCTAAAATCCCATGACTGATTAATTCTGTTGCCATAATTAATCATAAAGAAGGCTAATTGTATATAAATTGAGTTTTTGAGTCAAGGTAAACAGAAGAAAAAATATAATTTGTAATATTTTTGTAATATTTATGAGCAAGATGTGAAAAAAATCTGGAAGTTTACCCAATTTTGATGACTTACAAGTTAGAACGGTAATAAGTAAAAATTGAGGAGTCAGGAGTCAGGAAAAAAGGTGACAGGTGACAGGTGACAGGTGACAGGTGACAGTAAGAAGAGAATGGTATCTCATGTTTAAGAATGAATTTTTCTTCTTCTAAGACCCATACCCGACACCCAACTTCCATTGATAATTGTTAATTGATAAAGAGCAGGTAGTATGCAAAAAGTTCCTGTGTCATTGTGGACACTATTAGCGGGGATGTTCATTGCCCCTATTAGTATTTGGATAGGTCAACATCATCATTTATTACCAGAACAAGCATCACAACAAGCGCCTTTGGTGGACGGCTTTTTTAATGTCATGTTTACCATTGCGATCGCACTATTTTTAATAGTGGAAGGCACAATCTTAATTTTCCTATTTGTCTACCGTCGTCGTACTGGAGACAATAGTGATGGTGTACCGATAGAAGGCAACTTAGCATTAGAAATATTTTGGACAGCTATTCCCAGTGTCATTGTCATTGGTTTAGGTATCTACAGCGTAGATGTTTATAACCAAATGGGAGGTTTAGAACCAGGTACTCATCCTCATCATGTTGCTCATGTTTCTGGTACGGCAATGGCAGCTAGTATGAATGATAATTCTCAATCTCAATCTTTAGCTGCTCCTAATATTGGCATCGGTGCAAGTCCCCAAACTAAAAATAAACCAGCAGACTTGGTAGTTGATGTTAAAGGAATACAATTTGCGTGGTTATTTAACTATCCTGAAACCGGCATAGTTGCTGGAGAACTTCATGTTCCCGTCGGTGCAGATGTGCAGTTAAATTTATCCGCAGATGATGTTATTCATTCCTTCTGGGTTCCCCAATTTCGGTTAAAACAAGATGCAATTCCTGGTGTACCCACAGAACTAAGATTTGTAGCTACAAAACCAGGTGTTTATCCCGTAGTTTGTGCTGAATTATGTGGTGGTTATCATGGATCAATGCGGACACAAGTTGTAGTTCACAGTCCAGAAGATTTTAATAACTGGTTAACCGAAAATCAGTTGGCACAAAAACAAGAACCACAGCAAATTATAGCAGTCAATCCTGATAATTTATCACCTTCTGAATTTCTTGAACCTTATGTTCAGGAAATGGGAATAAATGTAGAGAATATTCAGTCATTAGTAGAAGAAGGTAATAGGTAATAGGTAATAGGTAATAGGAAAGAAATGATCTGATGATTTATTCTTAATTATCCTGACTCCTGACTCCTGACTACTGAAAAACCAAAATCTAAAATCTAAAATCCAAAATCGCATGACCCAAACAGAATTTTCACCCAACATACCACCAGATAATAGTCAACAAAAGACTTTACTGGTTGCCCATACTCAACATCTCCAAGCTTGGAAATGGTATGATTATTTCACCTTTAATATTGATCACAAAGTGATTGGTATTCAATATTTGGTGACAGCATTTATATTTTATTTAATTGGTGGTTTGATGGCCGTGGCTATCCGCACCGAGTTAGCCACACCAGACTCCGACTTACTTGATCCAAATCTGTATAATGCCTTCATGACAAATCACGGAACAATCATGATCTTTCTCTGGATTGTTCCTAGCGCGATCGGTGGTTTTGGTAATTATTTAGTACCCTTAATGGTAGGTGCTAGAGATATGGCATTTCCTAAATTAAATGCCATTGCTTTTTGGTTAAACCCCCCCGCAGGATTACTATTATTAGGTAGCTTCTTTTTCGGTGGTTCTCAATCTGGATGGACAGCTTACCCACCACTAAGTTTAATCACTGCTAATACCGCGCAAACAATGTGGATATTAGCGATAGTCTTAGTAGGAACATCCTCAATTTTAGGATCAATAAACTTCGTCATCACCATTTTAATGATGAAAGTTCCCAGCATGAAATGGGATCAAATTCCTTTATTTTGTTGGGCAATTTTAGCAACATCCATCCTGGCACTTTTATCTACACCAGTCTTAGCAGCAGGATTAATTTTACTGCTATTTGATATTAACTTTGGTACATCATTCTTCAAACCAGATGCAGGTGGTAACGTCATTATTTACCAACATTTATTCTGGTTTTATTCCCACCCCGCAGTTTATTTAATGATCCTGCCAATTTTCGGGATCATGTCAGAAGTAATTCCCGTTCATGCACGAAAACCGATATTTGGATATAAAGCGATCGCCTATTCCAGCGTTGCTATTTGCGTCGTTGGTTTATTCGTTTGGGTACACCATATGTTCACCAGTGGAACACCCGGATGGATGCGAATGTTCTTCACTATTTCCACATTAATAGTAGCCGTTCCCACAGGAGTCAAAATATTCGGTTGGGTGGCAACTTTATGGGGTGGAAAAATTCGGTTTACCAGCGCCATGTTATTCGCCATTGGTTTATTATCAATGTTCGTCATGGGTGGTTTAAGCGGCGTAACAATGGGAACAGCACCCTTTGACGTTCACGTTCACGATACCTATTATGTAGTGGGACATTTCCACTACGTTTTATTTGGTGGTTCAGTCTTTGGAATTTACGCCGGAATCTATCATTGGTTCCCCAAAATCACCGGCAGAATGATTAACGAAACCTGGGGAAGAGTTCACTTTGCTCTCACATTTATTGGCACAAACTTAACATTTTTACCCATGCACGAACTTGGATTACAAGGAATGCCACGCCGAGTTGCCATGTATGACCCCCAATTTACCAGCTTAAACCAACTTTGCACCATCGGCGCATTCATTTTGGGTATTTCCGTCATTCCCTTCGCTTACAACATCATTAATAGCTGGCTAAAAGGAGAATTTGCAGGAGATAACCCCTGGGAAGCATTGAGCTTAGAATGGACCACCAGTTCCCCACCAATAATTGAAAACTGGGAAGTTTTACCCGTAGTCACTTATGGTCCTTATGACTATGGCCATAACCATGATAAATCATCAGTAACAGAGACTGTAGCTTAAAACTTAGAGGTACGCGAAGGTAAGCAGAGTATTTTAAAACTAATTCTTTGCGCCTTTGCGTCTTTGCGTGAGACAAATCAGAATTTATTAGGAAAATAGCATGACAGCAATTACAACCAGCGAAAATCACACCAGTGAACACGAACAACACCCAGATTTAAGAGTTTGGGGACTATTAACTTTTTTAATTTCTGAATCATTAATGTTTGGTGGATTTTTTGCCACCTACTTATTTTTTAAAGGTACTACCGCAGTCTGGCCACCAGAAGGAACAGAAGTGGAATTATTAGTACCTACAGTTAATACCATCATCCTCGTTTCTAGTAGTTTTATCATTCATTTTGGTGATAAAGCAATCAAAAAGAATAGCGTTGGTTGGATGCGGTTTTGGTACTTCATTACTTTTTTAATGGGTGCAGTATTTCTAGTAGGGCAAGTTTATGAATACATGAACTTAGGTTATGGTTTAACTACCAATGTTTTCGCTAACTGCTTTTATTTAATGACAGGTTTTCACGGACTTCATGTATTTGTGGGACTGTTATTAATTTTAGGTGTTTTTGTGCGGTCTTTCGGTCCCAATCATTATAATTCCATGCAACATACTGGCATTGAAATGGCGGAAATTTACTGGCACTTTGTTGATATAATTTGGATTATTCTTTTTACTTTGGTTTATCTGATGAATGCTTTTTAAGTTGGTAATAGGTAATGGGTCATGGGTAATGGGTAATGGGTAATTATTAACTCTTTACCTTTTACCTGATTATACATCTTTCACAACTGTGAAAACATCATCCAATCACATCCTGAAAATCCTTAAATCCTGGACATCCTGATTCTGACAATTAGCCGTAATTCTGCTATAATCATAATGACTTCAATATAATCGGTGACAGTATAATGATTACCACTGTTGAGCGTCGTTATAGTTTAGATGAATATCGCGCCATTGAAGAAAAAGCTGAAACACGCAATGAGTATCATGATGGAGAAATTGTACCCATGCCAGGAGGATCACTCAACCACAGCCGTATCGGCCGCAATATATTAACATATCTTACATATCTTCTGCGTGATAGTCAGTTTGAACCAATTAATAGTGATTTACGGTTATGGATTCCTGAATATAAACGCGGATTATATCCAGATGTGATGGTTTTTGATGGTGAACCACAATTAAATGAAAATCGCAATGATGAAGTTTTAAATCCTACTTTAATTATAGAAGTATTATCCCCTTCGACGGCAGATTATGACCGACAAAGTAAGTTTAGAATGTATCGTTCAATTAGCAATTTTTGTGAATATTTATTAGTTGAACAAGACGAAGTTTTTATAGAAAAATACAGTAAACTGTCTCAAGGTTGGTTATTCAGTGATTTTAATAATTTAGAAAAATCTATTTCTTTAGATTCAATTGGGGTTGAATTACCGATAGCAGAAATTTATCGCGGTGTTGTTTTTGATTAGATCCCCGACTTCTCAGATCAATCCTCTAATTCATGATAAAGTTCTCAAAGAAGTGGGGGATCTTGGAGTTAAAAATATGAGAGAAAGATTATGAAAACTACATTACTAAATTTATCAGAATCTCTCTACAACCAAGATTTTCATCTTTGGGTAGAATCAACTATCAAAATATTACAACAAAAAAGATTTGATCAATTAGATATCGAAAATTTAATTGCTGAAATAGAAAGCATGGGGAATAATGATAAAAAATCAGTTAAAAGTAACCTGAGAATTTTATTAATGCACTTACTCAAATGGCAATATCAACCAGAAAAAAGGACAAATAGCTGGCGTACAACAATTAAAGAACATCGTAACAGATTAGAGGATGATTTTGCAGATAGTCCTAGTTTAAGGAATTACTATTTAGAAATATTCAATGAATGTTATCAAAAAGCGAGAGACTTAGCTGCTTCAGAAACAGGTTTATCTATATCTGTGTTTCCTGGGGAATGTCCTTTTAATTCTGACTTGGTTCTCAAATCTGATTTTTTCCCAGAATAAAAAGCGGGTTTTTACTAATATTTTCAACACCCAAAATGTGTCTTCTGGGATTACAAGCCAAAACATGGGTTAGGCGTTTCTGTGCATTGATACCAACATTCTCGCATTTAAAGTGAATGTTTGAGTGGTTTATTTGACACACTACCTTTGATTTTGCCACTCTTCAGATGTACGGAATCTGTTCAAAATTCCAATAGGAGTCCTATATTTAGGGGTTGCTGAGAAAGTCTTTCCGTGAGGGCATAGGAGTCAGGAGTCAGGAGTCAGGAGTCAGGAGGAGATTTGAAAATTTCTTTGCCATCTCTTGAAATCCCAAAAAATGCACACTTTTTCCGGTATACCCTTCAAAACCCTTGCACTAATTTCTGTGTTTATCAGCCTCTAACCTTTGATATATCAAGGTTTTAGGTTTATTCAGCAAACCCTATTTATTTATTGTGATATTAATCTCAGTTCAGACTCACTTGGTTAATAATAAATCTTATTATTGACAAAAAAGACAAAATCATAATTTATTATGGGAGAATTACTATCAAAACTGGGTTAATAATTATTTTTGACCAATAATTTCCAATTTCCATAATTTCTGGATTGTCAAAAGCCTACTTAAAATTCCGGCTAATCAATCTAAAATCTAAAATCTAAAATCGAATGACTGGCAGTTTTCTGCTAATGAGTGCAATGGTTAAGCCTGAGAACAACTTGAACACCTTTAAAGAAATTTGCCAAACGTCCAAGCAGATAGAATTTAGCACCATCGCTGCTTGCTGCTATAACAGTCAATATGGCAAACTTCTCCCAGATGCTTTTTACATTCATCTTTCTGCGCTGCATACACTGGATGTCCAACTTCAGCAATATGAAAGTCTAGCTCGCAGTGTCGCACCCCAAGCGGAACTGGCAACAATTGTTAAATTTAGCACGAATAAACCCAAGGTTTCTTACTTATTTTATCCTGATTTTGATACTGATCCTCATCCAGCTTTACATTCTAGTATTCAAGTTGATGTAAAAACTCTGACTTTTAATTTCAGAGATTATACAGATACAGATAATCCGCCTATTCTTCACCGTAAGGAGACTTTTGTTACTCCTGATTATCCTTTGTATGAAGAGTTTGCCAATTTAACTCGCGCTCAAGTAGCGTTAGGTTTACTCTACAATACTAGGGGTATTGGTACTCGGTTGGGTTGGGAAGAAAAGTTAAAAAGATACGGAGTAGAAATACAGGGACATACTTTAGTTATAACAAAAAATAACAACACAAATAATAATTCAGCAGATTCAATCCCAACAATACCTAAAATTGAAAGACATAAAGCTGCTATTATCCGTCATGATTTTTCTCGACCTTTGCGTTTAGCTTTAGATGCAGGTTTGTTTGGTTCAGAAACCACCTTTTTTGATTATGGTTGTGGACATGGTGGAGATATGCAGCGCATCGCAGATCAAGGTTATGTCAGTAATGGTTGGGACCCTTATTATTTACCAGACGCTCCCCGCATACCTGCGGATATTGTGAATATTGGTTTTGTGATTAATGTTATTGAAGATCAAGGTGAACGTAGGGAAGCATTAATAAAAGCTTGGGAACTGACGCAAAGAGTTCTGTTGGTATCTGCTCAGGTGTTAATATCAGACTCTCAGAAAGGTATAATGGCTTATGGTGATGGTGTGATTACTAAGCGTAACACATTTCAAAAATATTATGAACAAGAAGAATTAAAAGTTTACATTGATCAAGTTTTGGAAGTTGATGCTATTCCTATAGCTTTGGGGGTTTATTTTGTTTTTAGAGATCCTGCGGAAACCGAATTATTTCGCGCTTCTCGTTATCGTTCTCGCGCTACTACTCCTAAAGTTAGAGCTTGTATTCAAAAGTTTGAAGAACATCGAGAATTGTTAACACCTTTGATGAATTTTATGACTGACCGGGGTAGAATACCTGGTAAGGGAGAGTTAGCCCAAGAAGAGGAAATTTGTCAACATTTTAGTAGTTTAAGACGAGCTTTCCAAGTGATTATTAAAGCGACAGACTCAGAAGAATGGGAAGCGATCGCAGATAAACGTCGTCAAGATTTATTAGTTTATTTAGCATTAACAAAGTTTAGTCATCGTCCCAGATTATCAAAACTACCGCCAGCAGTTCAAGAAGATGTTCTAGGATTATATAGTAGTTATAAACAGGCGTGTTCAGATGCGGATCAAATGTTAAAAAGTGTGGGAAATAGAGAATTAATTATTAAACGTTTTCAAGAAAGTAAAATAGGGAAAAAATTAAATAATTCTCTTTGGGTTCACATTTCTGCGTTACAAGCACTTGATCCTTTATTACGATTATATGAAGGTTGCGCTAGTCGGACTATTGGTAGGTTAGAAGAAGCAAATGTGATTAAATTCCATTTGCAAACACCAAAGATTTCCTATTTGTGTTATCCTGATTTTGATACCGATCCTCACCCGACATTATATAGATCAATGAAAGTTGATTTACGGGATTTACAAGTTACCTATAGAGAATATGATGTTGATGATGATCTGCCGATATTGCATCAATTAGAAACTTTACTAACTCCTGATTATCCATTGTATGATAAGTTGGTAAAATTAACGCTTCAGGAAGAGGAAAGAGGACTGTTGGAAAATTGGCAAAGTATTAGTCATCTTTCAGGGTGGCAGAAATGTTTAAAGGAACATTTTACTGTGATTAAGGGATATAAATTATATTGGTGTAAAGATGCTGATCCTTATAAGTTGAAGTTGTTTAAAAATGCTATGAATAATCGGAAAAAAGAGAGAGAAAAGGAAATAGAAGTAGTTGAAAATGGGGATGTTGCGGGGATAGATGCTGAGAGGAATTAGTTGTAGTTTTAGAGGATATTTGAAAAGATGGTTTATAATGAAAAAGTGATTAATGAGGAAATTACAGTATGAGTAATCATAGCAAACAAGTTTATAATTACACCGTTATTCTGGAAAGAGAACAAGAGGGAGGATATCATGCTTTTTGTCCTCTTTTGAAAGGTTGTCATTCTCAAGGAGATACTTTTGAAGAGGCGATCGCTAATATTCAAGAAGCTATTGAATTATATCTTGAAAGTTTAATAGCTGATGGTCAATCTATCCCTAAAGAAGATATTATTGTTAAGCCATTAAGTGTTTTAGTATGAGTATTTTTCCGAGTGTCAAAGCTAAATAATTTATTAAAGTTATTGAAAAAATAGGTTTTTATTTTGATCGTCAAAAGGGAAGTCACGCGATTTACAAGCATAATGATGGGCGTAGAGTTGTGATTCCTATTCATTCGGGTAAAGATATTAAACAAGGTACTTTAATGGGAATGATTCAAGATGTTGGTATGGATAAAGAACCATTATTTAATTTGTTAGGAAAATAAGATTTATTGTGACTTCCAAATTAGAACAGTAGGGTAAGTTAGCGACAGCGTAAAGCACCGAATTGATGATATAATTGAGGCGTTACATTGGGTTTGTAGCTTGTTTTGTGAAAAATTATCACCACCCAACGCACCCTACAGGCTTTATATCATTGTTTCGACCATTAATAAATAGTCATTAGCTATTTTTGGTATTTCATTATTTGTCTCAATAATTATTTCTCCCAGGGTATCATAGGCTATTTTATTAATATCATCAATTAGTAAGCTGGGCATGGTAATATTTCTTTCGGCAATTTTTTTGATCGTATCTTGCAGGTTTTCTTGTGTAGCTATTGCTGTTAATATTTCTATTTGATCCTGAGATATTTTTTCTCGGAAGTTTTGCCATTCTACGTTTCTATCATCTCTCTGATATTGAAATCCTTCATATATTTCAAAAGTGGATTTTAATCGATCTAGTAATGATTGAGTTTTATCTATAAATTCGCGCAAGTCCATAGTTGAGAATCCATATTTAAAAAGACAATTCTTGAAATAACTCTGTCAAAGGAAGATGAAAATTAGGAATCACATCTTCTCCATCAAGACTATCTTCTAATTGTAAAAGCTGTGATGGCTTAGGTTTGCGATAAACTAATACACATTCTTCATCTGGCAAAATCACCCATGCTAAACGAGTTCCATTTTCAAAATACTCTACTAATTTATTATGAATTTCCTCAAAAGTATTATTAGGAGATATAATTTCTACAGCTAAATCAGGAGCGCCATCAAAAAAACCCTTGGGTAATCTCTTTAAACCTTGTAATCTTTCTTTATCAATAAAAGCCAGATCAGGGGATCTTTTGTTACCAGTTTTCATTTTAAAAGCAGTGCTAGAATCGCAAGTTATACCAAGTTTATGTTCGCGCACAAAACCAGTTAAAAAATATCCGAGAGTTAGAGCTAAATAACCATGTTCTAAACCTGAATTTGCCACAATAACTAGCTCTCCATCCACATATTCATAAAGATTTCCGTCCTCCTTTAATAACATAAACTGCTCATCTGTCAAAGTTTGATGATTAGCTGAAGGTTGAATTAATTCAAAATTTGTGGTTGTAATTTGTGTCATTAGATTTAACTCCACAGTTAATGATCAGATACCCGACTTCTGATTGATAATATTTCGTAGTGAGGACTTTAGTCCTCAAATGAGGAATAAATTCCTCACTACAAACTACTCAATCACAATAGGAACACAGGTATAATAAAAAATTATACCAAAAATAAAATAATTGTCACCTGATGTTCACTTAATTTTCACTTAATTTTCACTTAATTTTCACCGGGCGATCGCCTCAAACAATTCCCCTAATTCCCAGAAACATCATATCTCCTTCGCCAACTTCACCCAATGCTCAATCCCCTTCTTCGTCGGTTGTCGCACATCCCCAAACGTCCAAATATCCCGTTTATGCTGCAATCCATAACTAACATGAATCGGTCTAGTGCTACCATAAAAATACAAAGAATCAAAAGGTAACTTATGCTGTAAAATCCAATCTACCAAACATTCACTAGGTAAATCTGCAATCATAAAATCACAAGCAGCACCCAACCTTTCACAATAATATTTACCATTCTTGTTAATTTCATAACTGATATGCTGATCTAACTTAGGTGCAACCCGACCATTTTTTTCACCCGTTAATGGATCTTTTTTCTCCAAAAACTTTTTTAAATCAGCAGAACAAAAACCATAAGTTAAAATAAACTTGTCCCTGCCGTAATTATCAATAACAGGATCAATGATCAACTTATTTAAATCTTGTAAAGCCGGAATAGTCTCTAGAATATTCTGAGGGAAAGGGTTGATATATTGAGCATATTTTTGATAAGTCTGAGTACAGGTACAAAAATCTTCTAAAGTCAGGTATTTACCTAGTTTCAGTTCTTTCTTATTCATTCCTAGCACCCTTTAGCAAGTAACATCATCATTGTTTACAGCCACACCCTACATAGACCTATCTAATCTATACAATACAATTTACCCTCTACTGAATTTATATATTGTATTAGCAGAGTAAATATATTAAATAACTTATCGTTTGTGTTAGGACTGCCAATACATCAAGACCTATGAAATAGTTTCCATAACAAGGTACAAATAACTAAAGAAGGATATTCACAGAACCAATGCAGTTTTTGAACACAATCAACTTTACAGTTCCCCTATTGGCTAATGCCACAGCCACAGAACCCGTAGACAGTACAATGGTAGTAGCAGCCGTGCTACTGAGTTTAGTAGTAATTTATTTCGCCAGCAAACTGGGAGGCGAACTATCCAACAAAATCGGTTTACCACCCGTTTTAGGTGAACTCGTTGGTGGTGTGATCATCGGTACATCTGTTTTGCATCTGTTGGTATTTCCAGAAGGAGGTACAGACAGTTCCAACTCCTTAATTATGACATTCCTGCAAATCACCGCTGGTTTAACTCCAGAAGCAACTCCCCAGGTTTTTGCAGCACAGTCAGAGGTAATTTCAGTTTTAGCCGAACTGGGTGTAATTATCCTGCTGTTTGAAATTGGCTTGGAATCTAATTTAAAAGACTTAATGGAAGTCGGTATCCAAGCTTTTGTAGTCGCAGTAGTGGGCGTAGTAGTACCCTTTGCCGCAGGTACAGCAGGTTTAATGATCATCTTTGGTATCAGTGCAGTACCCGCAATTTTTGCCGGTGCAGCTTTGACAGCTACCAGTATCGGTATTACCTCCAAAGTGCTATCAGAAATAGGAAGGTTAAATTCCAAAGAAGGCCAGATAATTCTCGGTGCAGCAGTAATAGATGACGTATTGGGAATCATCGTTTTAGCCGTAGTTGCTAGTTTGGCCAAAGATGGCGCAGTAGATGTAAGCAACGTCATTTATTTGATCGTGAGCGCCACAGCTTTTCTGATTGGAGCAGTTATCCTGGGTAACGTTTTTAATAAAACCTTTGTGGCGATCGCTGATCTACTCAAAACACGCGGTGGAGTAGTTATCCCAGCGTTCATTTTCGCCTTCATCATGGCCTACATTGCTGATGTCATCAACTTAGAAGCAATTCTGGGAGCATTTGCAGCAGGTTTAGTTCTTGAAGAAACCGATAAACGCAAAGAACTACAAAATCAAGTTCTTCCCATTGCGGATATGCTAGTTCCAGTTTTCTTCGTCGCCGTCGGCGCAAAAACCGACTTAGGAGTTTTAAACCCAGCTATTCCCACCAACAGAGAAGGTTTAATTATGGCAATCTTCCTGATCACAGTCGCCATTATTGGTAAAGTGATCACAGGTTTGGCTGTATTTGGTCAACCAGGTATTAACCGTTTAGCCATCGGTGTGGGTATGATTCCCAGAGGTGAAGTAGGTTTGGTATTTGCCGGTGTTGGTGCAGCTAGTGGCGCTCTCTCAAAACCACTAGGAGCAGCAATCATTATGATGGTAATTCTTACTACCTTCTTAGCTCCTCCTTTGTTAAGATTCGTTTTCCCCGAACCAAAAACCGCCGCTACTGTAGATGGTGCTACAGATCCATCATTAATCGGGAGCAACGGCAAATGATGGCAGAATGGAACTCACCTCAAATTCTCAGGAGAGTCTGAATAAGTAAAAGCAGTCTTTGTCCGGTTTGTGCTTGTCCATAATCAACTATGGACAAGTATCTTTTGGCCAATTTTTTCCATGACGGAAATTTCTATAACTGTTTCTTTTTGGGAACTCTAACTATGATATAGCAGTCTGATTTAATTCATGAACACAGCTTCTTTTCAAACCGCACACACAAAACCTGTATTTAGAGTATTAATACTTAACAGAAACTTATATTTCTCGATCACCGTCTTCTGCAATAGTCAAATTTCTTTGGTATTTCGGTTTTTATAATCTTGCTGATGATGTTGGTTTCTACCTGTCCTTCATTCACCTATTATATTCTCAATATTTATCCAGTAATTATGGATGAGCATCCGGCAACTTAACTAAGTCGGCATGAAAAAAACAAGTTATGTAACAAAATGTAAAATGCCTAAAAACCTCATCCCTCCTGCCTTCTGCCTCCTGCCTTGCCACAACGATAAATTTCAACGCCTACCTACTTAACTTCATTACGAGATCATAGTGGGTATTTTCCAAGATGAGGATTCAATAACACACTTAAATATGATTGTTATTTCCAGAAACACAGAGAATAAAACACTGGGAACTAGGTACAATTAAGAACCAGCAAAGTCCAGGGAGAGGTTAATCATCTCATGACCACAGACAACTGACCATTGACTAAACAAAAAAATTTTAATATCAAATATTAGCGGCTGAGAATAACCTGGTATTAGAGAATAGTAATCAAAAAATCCCCAATTAAAAACCAAATTATTATCAGTGGTGACAGTATGCAGATTTGCCAAAAATGTGGAATTGAGATATTGATGACTTTACTTTTATAAATGTAACTCAGGAGAAATAACTTTGAAACTACACTACTTATTGCCCAGTACTGTTGGAACAGTTCTTTTACTATCTTCCCCCACCTTAGCCGCCAAATTGGAATCTTGGCGATTTGATAAAAATCTCAACCGCTTAGAAATTAATACTTCTGGTGCTGTACAACCCCAAGCAAAACTAATTTTTAACCCCACACGCTTGGTAATTGATTTACCAAACACTCAATTTGGGCGATCGCAAACCCAAACCATAGGCGGAGCTATTAGAGCAGTACGGATTGGACAGCTTGATCCACAAACAACCCGCCTAGTTATAGAACTCACCCCCGGTTATACCCTCAACCCCCAAGAAGTTAAATTTGTCGGCATCAATCCCCGACGCTGGACAGTACAACTACCCAAGCCAGAAATTGAAGAACTACCGCCCACTGCTAGTAATAATACATATAATTTAGCCACCATCGATTCCCAAAGTTCCCCAACTCAACCGGAATTTTCCACAGCAGCCAATATCACACTAGGAACTACTCAAATTCAGAGAGTACAAACAACAGGAGATGGGTTTTTTATTCGTACCAGTGGCGGTAATCCTCAGATTAAGGCCAATCGTAGCCTTGATCGCACCACCATATTTATGGATATTGCCAACGCTACCCTATCACCAGAACTAACACAAAAAAATTTAGCCATCAATAAACATGGTGTCAGCCGCATTGAATTTACCCAACTGCGAACCACTCCCAGCAGTGTCCGCATGACATTACGGTTGGACAAAAATAGTCCCGATTGGGAAGTAATAAGCAGTAGTGCTGGCGGATTGGTTCTATTACCAACTAAAGGAGTTGTGCGCTTACCTCAAAGTATTAGTCCATCAACACCTGTTTCCACCCCTAACAAACCCATAGTTGCTAATAACTCCCCAGCCACTATCGAGTCTGTAGAATTAGCTGGTAATGGCACACAACTACTAATTAGAGCCGATCAAAATTTATCCGCTACTGGTGGCTGGGATAGAAGCTCTGGACTATATCGCATCACCATCGAAAATGCTAAATTAGCTCCCAGAGTCCAAGGACTGTCCCTAGAAGCCAATAGCCCCGTCCTGAGAGTCAGGTTGCAACCCCAAGCCCCCAACACCGTAGTTATTTTTGTCCAACCAGCATCAGGAGTCAGAATTGGCGAACTCAACCAAGTCGGTAACGAACTTTTAGCTTTACAATTAGAAAGATATCGTCAAGTTAGACCCCCCATTAGCCTACCCCCCTTACCATCTCCCAACAGCGGGCAATTACCAGATCCAAATATCAAGAATCCCCAGCCACGTCCCCGCCCCTCCGTTCCCAAAGGTAAATTATTAGTGGTGATTGACCCTGGACATGGTGGTAAAGACCCCGGAGCAATTGGTATTGGTGGAACACGAGAGAAAGATATAATTTTACCTATTAGCCTGAGAGTCGCAGAAGTTTTACAGCAAAACGGAGTACAAGTGCTATTAACAAGGGATTCTGATTATTTCGTCAGCCTCCCCGGACGAGTACAAATGGCAGAAAGAGCTAACGCGGATGTATTTGTCAGCATTCACGCCAATTCAGTCGGTCTCAATCGTCCCGAAGTTAGTGGTTTAGAAACTTATTATTATGACAGTGGCTTGGGCTTGGCTCGTGCCGTTCATAATAGAATTCTCCAAAGTGTCAATGTTAGAGACAGGAGAGTGCGAAAAGCTAGATTTTATGTCCTTAGAAAAATTTCTATGCCCTCAATTTTAGTAGAAACAGGTTATCTCACTGGTAGGGAAGATATTGCTAAACTGAGAAATCCAACTTATCAAAATCAAATGGCTGAGGCGATCGCTCAAGGTATTCTTCAGTACCTGAGACAAAGATAAGTAATTTCTAATAATTCAGTAAGTCAGTAGAGACGTTCCGGTGGAACGTCTTTCCGGTGGAACTTTTCTACTCAGGAGAATTATCAAATCAAGAATTACAAGAATTAAAAGATTCGAGAATTTCACAAAAATATCAAACATAATACTCACAGTCTTAGTTCTTCTGCATTCTCTATTCTCCTGTATTCGTTGAGCGTCGCTCGTTAGCTCTAAAATTGATTTGCCTGACGACAACATGGCACAATCAAAAACATAAGCTATAATATTACGCCATTAACTGTGGTGTCTGGCTCCCAGTGCCAAGCGCCAGTGTGGACGGGAAAGGTGTGAGGATTTACAAGGATGTTGAAATATTTACGGATTCCATGAATGCAAATCAGGAGTAAAAACTTTGAAACTACAGTGGTTAATACCCAGCACTGTCGGCACTATCTTATTAGTATCATCGCCAGCTTCGGCAGCTAAACTAGAATCTTGGCGATTTGATACCAATCAAAACAGACTAGAAATCAACACATCTAGTCCTGTACAACCCCAAGCGCAACTCATTTTTAACCCTACTCGGTTAGTAATAGATTTACCAGGGACTAGCTTTGGTCGTCCCCAATTAACCCAACAAATAGGCGGAGCAATTCGCGCTATCCGCATTGGACAGTTTGATCAACAAACAACACGGGTAGTTGTAGAACTGAATCCTGGTTATACTATTGACCCCAACCTAGTCAAATTTACACCCTCTACTGGTAGTCGCTGGATTGTACAATTACCAAATCTAGAAGCTGATGTAGTCCCTGTAACCGCTTCTGCCAATCAACCCCCAGGAGAAACACCAACACTCACCCCCAAAAATACTTACAACATGGTGACAACAACTGCTGTCAGCATACCTAACCAAGACATAGCCGCTAACACCAGTGGGGGGATAGTTCAAATTGAACATTTGCGAATTACAGGAGATGGTTTTTTTGTTGATACCAGTGGTGGTAATCCCCCCCCAAATATATTTAAAATTCAAGTTAATCGCAGCGAAGATAACCGCACTATAAATGTTGACATTGCTGGTGCAGCTTTATCACCAAATCTAGGACAAAGAGATTTGTTGATTAATCGCTATGGTGTTAAACGCATCCAGCTTACCCAATTAACAAATAAACCACCTACTGTCCGCATGATCTTACAGGTGGATAGTAACAGCCCCGACTGGCGGGTAACAACCGGCAGTAATGGTGATTTTATGGTATTACCTGATCGTCTTGCCGATCTGTCTAAAATTAAAGAAAATCAATCCCCTGTACAAAATGTTAGCAATTCCCCAGCCACTATTGAGTCTGTGGAATTAGCGGCTAATGGTACACAATTACTCATTAGAGCCGATCAAACTATATCCGCTACCAGTGCTTGGGATAGAAGTTCTGGTTTATTTCGGATCACTATTCCTAATGCTAAATTAGCTGGTAAGGTAAAAGGACCTGCTTTTGATGCTAATAGTCCTGTGCTGAGGATACGCCTACAACCACAAGCGCCTAACAATGTAGTTGTCTTGGTTCAACCTGCATCGGGTATAAAAATTGGCGAACTTAACCAAGTGGGAGAGCAAATAATAGCTTTGCAATTACAAAACTATCGGCAGCTACAACCGCCTATTACTCTACCTCCTTTACCTAGAAACCAAGGACAGCTACCAGACCCAGTTATCGAAAATCCTCAACCACAACCTCAGCCACGCTTCTCAGTTCCCAAAGGGAAAGTTATAGTAGTGATTGACCCCGGACATGGCGGTAAAGATTCGGGCGCTCCCGGTTTGGGCGGTTTGTTAGAAAAGGATGTCATTCTGCCCATTGGTAAGAGAGTAGCGCAAATTTTGCAGCAAAATGGCGTACAAGCTGTAATGACGCGAGATGCTGACTTTTTCGTAGAACTACAAGGAAGGGTAGATATAGCTAATAGGGTAAATGCGAATTTATTTGTGAGTATTCACGCCAATTCAGTTGATAATCGTCCCGATGTCAATGGCTTAGAAGTATATTATTACGACAGTGGTTATGGTCTGGCGGAATCTGTTCGCAAGACTATTCTCCAAGATATTAGTACCATCAAAGATAGAGGCACACGTAAAGCCAGATTCTATGTACTTAGGAAAAATTCTATGCCAGCAATTTTAGTTGAAACAGGTTACATGACTGGTCGTGAGGACAATCCCCGTCTAGGATCTCCAGCATACCAAAATCGCATGGCTGATGCGATCGCTCGTGGTATCCTCAATTACCTAAAGCAACGATGAGGTAATTGGGGACTGGGGACTGGGGACTGGGAATAAGTTTTTACCAATTACCAATTACTAATTAGGGTTTGCTGAATAAACCTAAAACCTTGATATATCAAAGGTTAGAGGCTGATAAACACAGAAATTAGTGCAAGGGTTTTGAAGGCTATACCGGAAAAAGTGTGCATTTTTGGGGATTTCAAGAGATGGCAAAGAAATTTTCAAATCTCCTCCTGACTCCTGACTCCTGACTCCTATGCCCTCACGGAAAGACTTTCTCAGCAACCCCTAATTACCAATTACCTATCATTAGTAGTCAATAAGCAAATTGTCTGCTAAATTCTGTATTTTAAAATAGCAACATCTAAATCAATATTTGCCTGTGTTTTCATCTTCCATTTTTGAAGGTAATCTTGACAATTTTTCGGATCAAGAAGCTCAACGCTCTCCCATTGGGGTGTTTGACAGTGGTGTAGGTGGGCTGACGGTACTGCGACAAATCTATAAACAACTTCCCAATGAATCAATTATTTATTTTGGGGATACTGCTCATCTTCCCTACGGTATTCGTTCACAAGCTGAAATTTTACAATATGTGAGGGCAATACTGAACTGGATGCAGCAGCAACGGGTGAAAATGGTGATTATGGCTTGTAACACTAGTTCTGCTCTAGCACTGGAAAATGTCCGTCAAGAATTTAATTTTCCCATTATGGGAGTAGTCTTACCAGGTGCAAAAGCAGCAGTACAAATGGGTAAGCGAATTGGTGTCATTGCTACCCCAGCTACGGCTAAAAGCAATGCCTATCGTCAGGCAATGATGGAAATTAAACCTGATGTCCAAGTCTGGCAAGTTAGTTGTCCAGAATTTGTCCCCCTAATTGAGCAAAATCGCATTCACGATCCTTATACTACTGAAGTTGCTAGTGCTTATCTTGAACCTTTACTTAAACAGGAAATTGATACTTTAATTTATGGCTGTACCCATTATCCACTTCTAGCACCTGTATTACGATCGCTCCTCCCTGCTCACGTCAAGTTAGTTGACCCTGCTGTTCATGTTGTTACAGCTTGCGCTCAAGACTTAGACTTATTAAACATCAGGAATAATCACCTACCAATGCCTACTCGCTTTGCTGTCAGCGGTTGTCCTCAACAATTTGCTCAGTCTGGATTACAGTGGTTAGGCTATACCCCTCTCGTAGAAAAGATACACTTGACTGATGCTACTGTCTGATTCATTTACGGTGAACACATCTGAACATTGATCAACAATCCTCAATATGTAACGATTGCATCACCAGTCGGTGAAGGAGGAGTCCGATACTTTTTTGCTAACTAATGCTAACAAATACATAAGTTGAGATTTTCTCTCAACCAAGGCGTATCAACCAATGCACGAAGATAAATTCCTCGCGCACCATTCAAATCTCGGTTCATAGCTTTACCATCTATCCGAGATTTGATGATTTTAGATACCCCTAGATTATTGATAATTTCACCAGTCCAACTTACTGTTTTTGAAGTATATGCTTCATTGATATCAACTACTATCTTATGAAACTCGTTAGCTTTGTGCTTGATAAATTTCTTGAATTTGTAGTGACTTAAAGTAAGCATTTGTCGAACTGATTTAGACCTAATTCTTCTCTTAGCTTTTCTAGACATGATAGATGTCTTAAAAGTAGGAAGTAGAATCACATCAAAATTATCAACCAAAAATCTAGCGAGTATAGAAATAAGTCTATAAGTAAAACAAACTTACTAATATAAGCAGAGATTATCAAAAAGCCCAAAAGTCTTATTCTTGCGTGGGGCGAATGATAAGTTGAAAAAAAAAGCCGTCCTCTCCTGTGGAAACCAGCACGATATCGCAACCCTTCCGCCCCTGTAGTCAACGAAATTCAGGAAACATCAACAGGGATAACGGGATAGAACAGAACTTCAACGATAATTTTCCCACTCCCTCGCCAGTTGCCAATAGAGTGTGTAGACTATGCGGTGATAAAAAGCGATCGCCAGTTTTAACGTCCCTGAATCCGCCTTATATTTTGTAAAACTTCTAAATACTTTCCCATATCCTCTTTTTGTAAATAAAAGTTTGCAGCTTGGGTAAAATCAACTATTGCTCCCTGTTCATCTCCTAATCCCCACCGAATCGTTCCCCTAGCACTGTAGAATATTGCATCATTAGGATTAATTTTGATAGCTTGGTTAACATCAAGTATTGCTCCCTGTCTATCTCCTAAGTCAGAACGGGATATTCCCCTCCAGTAGTATGCGTATGCATCATTAGGATTAATTTTGATAGCTTGGTTAAAATCAAGTATTGCTCCCTGTCTATCTCCTAAGTCAGAACGGGATATTCCCCTCCAGTAGTATGCGTATGCATCATTAGGATTAATTTTGATAGCTTGGTTAAAATCAAGTATTGCCCCTTGTTTATCTCCTAAGTCAGAACGGGTTATTCCCCTCCAGTAGTATGCGCCTGCATCATTAGGATTAATTTTGATAGCTTGGTTAAAATCAAGTATTGCCCCTTGTTTATCTCCTAAGTTATAACGAATCAATCCCCTAACGCTGTAGGACATTGCATCATTAGGATTAATTTTGATAGCTTGGTTAAAATCAAGTATTGCTCCCTGTTCGTCTCCTAAGTTAGAACGGGATATTCCCCTCCAGTAGTATGCGTATGCATCATTAGGATTAATTTTGATAGCTTGGGTAAAATCAAGTATTGCTCCCTGTCTATCTCCTAAGTCAGAACGGGATATTCCCCTCCAGTAGTATGCGTATGCATCATTAGGATTAATTTTGATAGCTTGGTTAAAATCAAGTATTGCTCCCTGTCTATCTCCTAAAATTGAACGGGACATTCCCCTCAACCTGTATGCGTCTGCATAATTGGGGTCAATTTTGATAGCTTGGTTAAAATCAAGTATTGCTCCCTGTTCGTCTCCTAAGTTAGAACGGGTTATTCCCCTCAACCCGTATGCGCCTGCATAATTGGGGTCAATTTTGATAGCTTGGGTAAAATCAAGTATTGCTCCCTGTCTATCTCCTAAAATTGAACGGGACATTCCCCTCAACCTGTATGCGTCTGCATAATTGGGGTCAATTTTGATAGCTTGGGTAAGATCAAGTATTGCTCCTTCATAATCTTTGTTTTGATATTTATTTTCAGCTTGAGAATAATAAACTTCTGCCTGTGAAGATGGTTTCCCCTGTTTTAATTTCTGAAAATTTAATTGATAACTTTGCTCATCCTTGAGTCCTTTGTTAATATCACTATTGTTTGCATAGACAGAACCAACTTGAATCTGTAACAAAACCGCAGTAAGAGCAAAATATTTAAGCATTATCTATTACCCAAAACATTTTTTATAACTAGAATAGCAGACATAATGATACGTTGCAATTCGTGGTAATATAGCTGTAGCCAGGTTGATTAGGACGCTGCTTGCTTGAGAGGTTGTTTGAAAAGTTTTAGATGGTGACTTTATAAACTTGCAGATCCCCCCTAACCCCCCTTAATAAGCTATCCATTGTAAACATCTTTCTTAACAATCTTAAAACCTATACTTGGTAAAGGTTTCAAGACTTTTGAATTTACCTGATCTTGACAAAATGCACCTCATCTTTATTGGTAAAAACCTCATTTTAAGCTGTTGTGCATTTAATTTGTATAAGTGGAACAGGCATCTTGCCTGTTAAACAAGAGTTCAGAACATTAGGGTTATACAATTTAGCTGTGTAACAGCTTATTGAGAATCAGCAACGGAGGATTAAGGGTTGGGGGTCTGCAAGCGATCGCTCTCATGAATGTTAAGAAAGATGTTTATAATGGATAGCTTATTAAGGGGGGAACTAGAATCAAAGTCCCCCTTTTCAAGGGGCATTTAGGGGGATCTAAAATTTTTGATACATCATGAGGGACTTTTAAAACATCCTCTGAGAACAATTTCCATTGCATCACGTAAATTGTCTGATGTGGATAAAAGCTTGCGAAACCTACTTTTCAAAGTAGCCCAACACTTTTCAATTCGATTGAGATCAGGTGAATAAGGCGGTAAGTAAACTAACTGACACCCAGCCTCTTCAATTGATAATTGATACAGCAGATTGCGAGTAAATGAGGTGCAGTAAGAGAGGGTGCATCAAAGAGAAAAATGAAAGCATATTCTATCGATTGGCGGGAAAAAATAGTCAAAGCGTATGAACAAGGGGACAATGACTTTCCTGCCAGTGTTCAAAGCTATCAGGCACGGCGCAATGCCGATCAGTATTGATTCTAGCATTTTCTCATTGATACTTCAAAAATCTAGGCTTGTTGGTGCAATATTCAACATTGTTTAGTAAATAATCAATCAGGACAATACTCCTAAGTCATTAATCATTAGTCATTTAATTTTAGATTTTAGATTTGTGTTAGCGAAGTCCAGGCATCGCTTATATTATTTTAGATCAATTGTTTTGTATTTCTTCTTTTTATAACCAGCTTGCTTGTGAATTAGGAATACCAAACAACTTTCATCCAAAATCCAAAATCCAAAATCTAAAATTTCATTGACTATTAACTACCTGCTATATAAAACCTAGACAAAGCTAGACTTTACTTTCTACTTCAACGGGAGCATGGGAGCAGTTATCCCTCAGTAGACTTGCACGCCTTAGCCAGACGCGATATTTCTCAAGTTAAGATTTACAAGAAAGACTACCGCTATCATTGCTTGGTTTTCGCGTTGGCAATAGTCTTAATTCAATACTTGATATCGTAGGATTATATATCAAGTGGGCGATTTTCTTAACTCACTTATGTCAATGCTTGTCAACATAAGTATAGTTTTGTCTATCAAATAGTCAGCTTAGGACTACCTCTTTCCTGCTGGTGTTGCTCCTGAATAACCGCAGTCCCACTTTTAATAACACTATTTCTACCTGTTCGCTTTGCTAGTGCTAATAATAAGTAGACTGTAAATAAATATCCAGCAGCTAAAATAAAGATCATCATAGGCATATTTCCATAAATCATTGTTCTACCAACTCAACTTTCAAAGGACTATAAAATTGCATACACAAATAGTAGAACTTCAGCACATCAAGCACATCCTTGATTGCTGTAGTAGGCTATGCAAAGCCGACCAGTAGAGTTTTACTTCTCTCTGGTTAAACAATTTATTATTTGATTAAGCTTTTCACATACCAGACATCGAACAGCAGTTAATTTGCTACATAGCAACTTAAAACTGCGCTCCTCAGCAGTCTACCTAGTCTGCCTTATTCAACCCTCACACCAATCAAGTAAGAGCTACACTTATGATCAACGTTAGCTGAGGATGTGTAGTGGCTTTCTTAAGAGAAAGCATATCATCTAACTCAATAGGATTGCTGCCGCACAGCAAATCGTTAGGAATCATTTCCTTCATTCTGTCGGCGACTTGTTATTTTAGACTCACAAATCCAATGAGTAAAATCACCTATTGATGATTAACTGTTTTTTGGCAGTGAATATCTGAAAAATTTAAAATTCCTACACATTAGCGTAACACAACAGACCTGGATTTTCAGCTACCTTCTGGACTAAATTTCAAATTTTCTCAATGTTGACAGACAAGTTTTGCTGAATTATCCTATCAAGGATAATTATAGTATGATTTTTGACAATTAAAATATGTAAAAAATGCGTTTTACTGAATATTGCTTCATTCTCTTCTTTTCGCATCTTCCTTGACTCCTGGGCTTTTTTCCAAGATATAAGAGAAGCTACTTGTGCTGATCCGAAAAGTATGGTTTGGGATTCCTGGATGAAAACTTGGCGCTGGATATGGTTTATCTTAAAATGAGTAAAGGATATGTAAACTTTCGTAACCAAAGTCAGAGTCCGCCCATCCATGACCCCAGCCACCTCCCTGTTTACCCCTGTGGAAGCAGACCTGCAAATACTAGCAGATAACCTCACACAGCTAGTTGGAAACCGCCACCCCATCCTCTATGCAGCAGCCGAACATCTATTCGGTGCTGGGGGCAAGCGCATTAGGCCAGCCATTGTGCTGCTGATATCGCGGGCAACCATGCTAGAACAAGACATTACGCCTCGTCATCGACGATTAGCAGAGATTACGGAAATGATCCACACAGCCAGCTTGGTACATGATGATGTAGTGGATGAGTCAAATGTACGCCGTGGCGTTCCTACGGTTCATAGCTTGTTTGGCAATCGTATTGCCGTACTGGCAGGAGATTTCCTCTTTGCTCAATCTTCCTGGTATTTGGCAAATCTGGATAATTTGGATGTAGTTAAACTGCTTTCAGAAGTAATCATGGATTTGGCCGCTGGGGAGATTCAACAAGGGCTAAATCGTTTTGATACTAATCTTTCTACGGAAACTTACCTGAAAAAGAGCTATTACAAAACAGCCTCATTAATTGCTAACAGCTCTAAAGCTGCGGGAATATTGAGTAACGTTTCCCCAGAGACTGCTGAAAACTTGTATAACTACGGTAAGCATCTGGGTTTAGCCTTCCAAATAGTAGATGATATTCTAGATTTCACTGGTTCAACAGATACTTTGGGTAAACCAGCGGCATCGGATCTTAAAAGTGGTAATCTAACTGCACCAGTGTTATTTGCTCTAGAAGAACAACCTTGCCTGGAAGCGCTAATTGACAGAGAGTTTGCCCAAGAAGGGGATTTAGAGCAGGCACTGAAGCTGATTGCTGATAGCCAAGGCATACAACGGGCCAGAGAATTAGCCGCTCATCATGCCAAGGTATCATCTGAACATATTGCCATCTTAGAACCCTCAGAATCACGGCAAGCATTAATCAGCATGACCGATTATGTATTAAGTCGGCTTTATTAAGCATTTTGGATTTGAGATTTGAGATTTTAGATTCTATCCAAAATCCAAAATCCAAAATCCAAAATCCAAAATTGATTCAGGCGATATCTGGAGGTACTTGCTTACTCAGTATGTGTTCTTGCAGTTTCTGTTCAATCATCTTTTGCAGGTCAGTGCGCTCGACTTCCATAGCGTTGCTGGTTGTTCCAGGAGTCTCAAAAAAAACTATACTATCTACTGGTTCTAATGCCACCAGTTGAAACAAAATATGAATTACAGGCATGGGTTTAGCCACTGCTTGAGGGCTGACCCCAATAGATGAAACCAGGGAAACATCCTGTAATCTAGGAAAGGCGTAAACTACCCGCTTTTCCTCTGTTGTTCCTTTTAGGGCTGCATTAGCCTTGTGCTTCAATGTAGTTAAAACCCAGCGTTCCTGCAAATTTTGGAGAATATAGTATTGAGAGTGTTGTAAATTTTGAGCGATCGCTCTCAAAACAGGCGCAATATTAGCCACAAGTTCTGGTGTCAGACCATCTTGGGGTGCATTATCAATTAACAGTTGAATTTGTGCTTCTAAATTTTTCATGGCTTGTAAATGGTTCTTGATTAATGTCCAAAATTATGAATGCGAGGGACTGGGTTATTAACTGCTCCCCTGCCTCCTTCTTTGTCACCTGTCACTTGTCATCTGACAACCAATAACTGGTAGCTTATAAATAACATCTATCAAGCTAACAGCCACGGCCTTACAGGTTGTGTTTAAGTATGTTAGGTTATTTTTAAAATTCCGACTATGAATTGGCCCGCAACCGCAACTACTCAGGGAGATAAGTCTATCGGCGTAGAGGTTATCTTTCAATTTCTCTTGAAGGAACTACAGCAGTCAACAAAGGCGGCAGAAAAGAATTGTCGAGATGTAGCATTGCGAATTTCGGGCGAAGTCCTGCGGATTTGTAATGAAAGTAAACGCATTCAGGCTTCTGGAGAAATAGAAAGCTCTGCAATGACCCTCGCCCGATATCGGCTACAACAATGTCTCCGCTATTATCAGCTAGGTTCTAATCGGGGTAGGGTAGAATTACACAGCACTTTGAGCGCCATCATTTATCGCTATATTAATCCTCCTCAAAAGCAACTAAGCTATCAGGGGCGGTTGACTATCATAGAAGATTTTCTTCAAAGTTTTTATTTGGAGGCTTTGAATGCTTTCCGTAGGGAAAATCAACAACCATCTACCTATCGTCCCCAAACCCTACTAGAATTAGCCGAATATATGGCATTTACCGAAAGGTATGCTAAACGCCGGATTCCGTTGCCAGGCAGACAACAACAGTTAATTATCCTGCGAGCGCAAACCTTCTCACAACAGCAGCCTCCAGAGACGAGCGTGGATATTGAACAAGCTGCTGAAGGCAGTAGTGGCGAAACTGATGGTTCTTGGGAAGAACCAGCCATACAACAATTGCGTGCTGCTATGGCCATGCAAACTGAACCAGAACCAGATGAAGATACTTTGCGCTCCGTGGTGATTACGGAATTGATGAATTATTTAGAACAACGACAACAATCAGACTGTGCTGATTATTTCTCTCTCCGTCTCAAGGATTTATCAGCACAAGAGATCGAGTCAATTTTAGGTTTAACCCCACGTCAGCGTGATTACTTGCAGCAACGTTTTAAGTATCACTTAATTAGGTTTTCTCTCTTACATCATTGGGAATTGGTGCATGAATGGTTAGATGTGTCTTTACCTACTAATTTAGGTTTAACATCCCACCAATGGCAACTGTACACAGGCAAATTAGATGATACAGATCGGTCTTTATTAGATTTGAAGCAACAAGGAGAATCTGACGAAACCATTGCCAAAGCTTTAGGATTATCAATGGCACAACTACAAAAACGGTGGTTTAAGATTTTGGAACAAGCTTGGGAAATTCGTAACTCAATTGTGTCCGGATCTAGTGCATCTACTCATGAATAGTGACTCACAACCCTTACAATACCAGTGGCTCGATTGGTTGTTGGCAGATAATGTCAAACCGGCGAGCATCCCTGGGTAGAGTGTGAGAAAATTGATGGGGTAGAAGACCCTCTTCTGGCAGCATCTACATCATCAAGTAGTCAGCCAGATCAAAGAGGAAAATCCCAAACCTTTGAACTAGGAGAAATTCCTACTGTGCAAGAACGTTTCCAAGCAGTCCTTAAACGTCGGCTACAAGTCGAAATCCAAAACCACCCACCTTTATTCCCTTGGGAAAGTCAATTAGTAGAATATCCAGAATTTGTGGAAGAGCCAGCGATTGCTTTAGTTCCTGCCTGGGGGTGGTTGGCACAGCAATCTAAGCTCAATCTACCAGTTTCTCTGCCAGATACCATTTTTCAGCAATTGATGGTCTTCTTTAGCAGAAGTGGAAGATTCTATCGCCTTGCGGGTGCTGGTGCTAGGACTGGTAGTTTTAGGAATAGTGGCGACGGATATTGCATCGGAGACTACCTTTAGTCTTTGGGCAGTACCTCTAAGTACAGTGGGTACAATTTGGAGTTATTACCGTCGCCACAATGCTAATATTCCAGTCAAGTTTTGCATTGCTATAGGAATGTTAATCGCTCTGGGTGCTTTTTTTGGGCGGTTTATCGGTCAGTTGAATGATACACGATTAAATCTGGCTCAGTTGTTAATTGAGCTTCAGGTGCTGCATAGTTATGACACACCGCGACGTAAGGATTTAGGCTATTCGATAGTTATTGGTTTAATACTTTTAGGTGTGGCGGCAACATTAAGTCAAACTATGGCGTTTGCTCCTGTGTTGCTGGTATTTTTGGCTGTGTCTCTGCCAACTTTGGTTCTAGATTATCGCTCACGTTTGGGTTTAAAGCCATTAAAAAAAGAAAAGTTAACCAAAAAGAATTTTACCAGTGCTAATTTTAAAGTTTTAATTGTCAATTTTTTGGTGATTTTAGGACTTGGACTGGGAATTTTTGCTGTTTTACCTCGTTTTCCCGGTTATCAATTACGTTCTTTTCCTGTGAGTACGCCAATTCAGTTACAAGGCGAGTTTACAGGACGTAGTATCATGAATCCTGGTTATGTTCGAGAAGGCAATGGTGGTGGTGATGGTAATGGTAATGCTGATGCTACAGGACAGGGAAGCAGTGGTGAACCAGGTACGGTAGATAGTAATTTTTATTACGGTTTTAATAGCGAGATGAACCAAAACCTGCGGGGGGAAATGAAACCCAAGGTGGTGATGCGGGTGAGATCCCAAGCGGAAGGTTTTTGGCGGGTTTTGGCTTTTGATCAATATACTGGTAAGGGTTGGAAAATTTCTCGTAATGATGATGTTACTACTTTAAGGCGTTCATCTTGGTCCTACAAAATAGACTTGGATCTACCATTAATCAAAACTCCTACTAGAGAAGTTGTACAAACTTATAATGTGGTATCGGATTTACCTAATTTGATACCTGCTTTGTCTTATCCCAAGGAAATCTATTTTCCTGGTCCTGTGATCGCTGTGGATCAGGAAGGGGGTTTGCGATCGCCTGTACAATTATCGGAAGGTATGACTTATACTGTACTATCGGAAGTTCCATACCGCGATCGCACTTTGTTGGGTAAGGGTGATACTAAATACCCCAAGGAAATTAAGGATTATTATCTACAAATACCCCCGGAAATTGCTGATCAAGTCCGCCAAAAAACGGAAGCAATTCTCGCTGATTATAATCGTCAACGGGTTTCCCGTACTGAAGATGTCAGAACTCTTAACTCAGTTTATGAAAAGACGCTGTACTTAGCTCAGTATCTCAAACAAAATTACTCTTTTCCAGAAAACCCTCTCGGACTACCTCATCTAGATCAAAATGATGATTTGGTAGAATCTTTTTTATTTAAACATCAAGGCGGTTATCCAGATCATTTTTCTACTGTTTTAACTGTGATGTTGCGTTCTATAGGCATTCCTGCACGGTTGGTAGCTGGTTTTGCTCCAGGTGAGTTTAATCCATTTACAGGGATGTATATTGTCAAAAATACGGATGCTTACGCCATGACAGAGGTGTATTTTCCTAAATATGGCTGGTTTGCGTTTGATCCTATTCCTAATCATCCTTTAATTCCGCCTTCCATTGAAGAATATCAGACTTTTAGCGTATTGCGTCAATTTTGGAACTGGATAGCTGGTTGGTTGCCTTCACCGGTTACTGGTTTGTTAAATGGTTTATTTGGTACATTATTTAGATGGTTGTTTAGGGCGATCGCTTGGTTTTTCTCTTTATTCTCTCAAGGTTGGGTAGGGATTTTCACTGGTTTAATTGTAGGAACAATAACTGCTTTCTTGGGGTGGTTAGGTTGGGTACAGTGGAAAAAATGGCTTAACCGTAAGTGGTTGAAGAAGTTACCGCCTATGGAAAGGCTGTATCAACAAATGTTGCAATGGACAGCCCAAAAAGGTTTAGGTAAACATCCAGCCCAGACTCCTTTGGAATATGCTCAGGTATCATATCAACAACATCCCAGAGAAACGGCTCAGGTAATTGACGAAATTTGTCAAGCTTATGTAAGTTGGCGTTATGGTGGGAATAGTCCTAATTGGCAAGAATTACAGCAACGCTGGAAAGAGTTGCAAAAGATGAAAGCTATTAGTAAGTTATAGGTGATAGGTGATACAGCAGTTTCCGTTATTATGAGGTACAGATATTAATGATAAAACTCTTGTGGGGTGGGCATACTTCGACATAGTTCGACTCCGCTCACTAACCGCTCAGTACAAGTCTTGCCCGCCCATAGTGTAGACTTTTTCAGCAAACCCTACCTAGGGTTTGCTGAATAAACCTAAAACCTTGATATATCAAAGGTTAGAGGCTGATAAACACAGAAATTAGTGCAAGGGTTTTGAAGGGTATACCGGAAAAAGTGTGCATTTTTTGGGATTTCAAGAGATGGCAAAGAAATTTTCAAATCTCCTCCTGACTCCTGACTCCTGACTCCTGACTCCTATGCCCTCACGGAAAGACTTTCTCAGCAAACCCTACCTACCCTTGTGAGTAATGGGGGATCTCCAATACGTAAATTTCGTTAACCGAACAGTATTGGTGGGCAATCGACGACTATCTTTTATGAATAGAATTTTCCATATATCCTTAGAAATATTTTTAGCATTTATAGCTGATAAAAAGCTAAAAGCCGGGAGTTGTGATTTAAAAACTCAAGATATCAAGACTTTAATCGTTGTAACTCCCATTTTTTATGTATAACATGAGAATATGTTTATCAAGAACTTTTCCTCGCGCCTTGAGCGCCTATTTTTTTTATGGATATTCAATTAATCAACATCGGTTTTGGCAACATTGTTTCCGCTAATCGAGTAGTTGCCATTGTCAGTCCAGAATCTGCCCCAATTAAGCGCATTATTACCGATGCCAGAGATAGAGGGCAACTGATAGATGCCACCTATGGTAGACGAACTAGGGCTGTCATTATCACTGATTCCAGTCATGTTATTTTATCAGCGATTCAGCCAGAAACGGTAGCAAATCGGTTTGTCATTTCCCGTGAGCATCAGACTGCCGATAACTAATTATAGGTGGGGCTGTCAACCCCTCCTATTTATGCTATATCGACGCTAGGATATCAATTAGACAAGTTTTCTGTCACTGGTGCTACAATTCTCATTCTTTAGTCTTAGCTTGCTCTCACAACAAAGTATAAGACTAATGAATAACGTTTATTGATAAATTCAGAAGTTGAAGGGATAATGCAAGTCTTACCCATACCTAGTGGTGCTACTACCCCAGAAAGTCCGTCTTTTGGCAAACTGATTGTTTTAACTGGTCCTAGTGGAGTTGGCAAAGGAACTTTGATGCAAAAGCTCCTCCAACTTCATCCAGAGCTTTATTATTCAGTATCTGCCACGACTCGTTCTCCCCGTCCAGGAGAAATTAATGGACAAAATTATTACTTTATCACCCGCAGCCAGTTTGAAAAATTAGTTGCTCAAGGGGAACTTTTGGAATGGGCGGAATTTGCTGGTAACTATTACGGAACTCCCCGTGCAGCGGTGCTTGAGCAAATTCAGTCTGGTAAGTTGGTGATACTAGAAATTGAATTGGAAGGGGCAAGACAAATTAGAACTTCCTACCCTAACGCACTGAGTATTTTTATACTACCGCCTTCATTTTCAGAACTAGAGAAACGGATAAGGGGAAGAGGACAAGATTCTCAAGAGGCGATCGCCCGTCGTCTAAATCGCGCCCAAGAGGAAATAGAAGCAGCAGCAGAATTTGATATTCAAATTGTCAATGATGATTTGGAAACTGCTTTAAATCAAATTGAAGCTGTTTTATTTGAGTAACAGGTAATAGGTAATTGGCAAAAATGATTAACAATTACCAATCACCAATTACCCATTACCACAGATCAAATTAACCGATTAAACCTTGGATCAGTCCAGAGTTGACAGTCAAAAAGAAAGCAACTACAGCACCACCAATACCACCAATTAAGAAAGCACTAGCGAAGTTATTCCAGCTTTCTTTGGAGTTAAAAGCATCCATTGGAGGGTTAGGTACAGTTACACTGGGAAGTGCTGATGCTGGATTGCTATTAGCATACAAGGATAAACAAGCTGTAAGAATTACAACCAAGCCAATACTACCCAATAAACCAGCTAAGTTAGCGTTAGCAGCATCCCGCAGGGGACCTAACTTATCAAAAGGTCCAAAGAGCAAGTAACCATGAGCCATACCTACTTCCAGCCCGCGTCTAAAAGGATTTAATCCAGGACGATAAGCGGGTAAGTTACCAATAAACCACTTAACCAGGGGAGAAGAATTGACTGGAGTTTCCAAATTTCCATCTTGAGGATTACCGCCAGCTGCTCTTACAGTTTCCCGATTTCTGGGATCACTGGGGAGATTTTTGGATGCGTTTACTGCTTGTGCCATATTTTATGTTGCCTCAAAATTCAAGCTTCAAAATTCAAAAGGGGTGGCATTGATTCAGTTATCAGTAAACAGCAATCAGATTTGATCTATTTACTGGGTACTGTTTACTGATATCAACCCGTTTTACCCTATGGTAGAGGGTGGAAAAGTAGGTCAGGGAAGAAGCGGTTAAATTCGATCAAAATGCCCGCTGTAATGGTCAGCCAGATAGTAGCGGCTACAGGTGCTGTAGAAATGAACTTAATCAAATAGGATGATTGTTCGCCTTTGTCAGCCATGAATTTAGTCTCCAAAAACAAGTGAATGAGAGCAGATGAATTAGCGTGGAGAAATAGTGATTTCTGAATCCTTAGCGGTTAATTCACCAGAGAGAAATTCTTTGATTGCAGCTGCTGGCCAAGCAAACCCAGTAGCAATGATGGGTAGTGCTAAACCCAAATCAATTTGGATTTCTTTTTGCTCAGTATCAGATTCCTTTTTGATCGCTTGTAAGTAAGCGCGGCCAACCCAGCCGATCCAACCAGCGATATACAGGAAGAGAATGCTGGGGATTAAAAAGTCTCCAGCCCGATCCAAGCGACCATCAACAATCAAGTGAGGATAGCCTTCAGGACCACATAAAGCCTGAGAATAGCGTTCAAACCGCTTTTTACCAGATTCAGGGTCAGCGGTGGTATTACGGGCATTTAGGGCAAGCTCTTGAAAAGCGGGAGAATCTTTACAGGGAACAAGGTTAGCGCCCAGAGCATTAGCTGAGGGGGCAAAATTGAACCAAAGACCAATCGCTAAAATCAAAGCAAACAATCGTCTCATTGAGTTGTTTCCTTTTATTACAAAACAAGAAGTTTTTTGTACAACACGAAGCGGCTTGTACAATGTTTAATTTGGATAACTAGCAAGTCATCATACTCTTGGCTGGGAATCGAGTAAAGTTTAAGTAAATAAAAGTTAAAGCTTCGCAACCAAAAGTAAGGTTTGGTGATTGGTGATTGGTGATTGGGAAAAATAGTCTCCCCTGTACCCTGCACCCCTTGCCTCTTTCTAGTCACCAGTCCCCAGTCACCAGTCCCCAGTCACCAATCACTAATCACCATGACCACAGTTTTAGCGATCGAAACAAGTTGTGATGAAACTGCTGTGGCAATTGTCAAGAATCGTCAAGTGTGCAGCAGTATCATAGCCTCGCAAATTCCCATCCATCAGCAGTATGGTGGGGTAGTTCCAGAAGTAGCTTCAAGGCAACATTTAGAAATAATTAATCAGGCAATAGCCCAAGCTCTCGATGAAAGCGCAATGAACTGGGGACAAATTGACGGGATTGCCGCCACTTGTGCGCCTGGACTGGTAGGAGCATTGTTGGTAGGGTTAACGGCTGCCAAAACCCTGGCTATGGTGCATGAAAAACCATTTGTGGGAGTTCATCACCTGGAAGGTCATATCTATGCTACTTACCTAGCACAACCCAATTTAGACCCCCCATTTCTTAGCTTACTCGTTTCAGGCGGACATACAAGCTTGATTTATGTTAAAGATTGTGGTAATTACGAAACTCTAGGAGAAACCCGTGATGATGCGGCGGGTGAGGCTTTTGATAAAGTGTCAAGATTATTAAAGTTGGGGTATCCCGGCGGACCTGTGATTGATAAATTGGCGCAGACAGGTGATCCCCAAGCTTTTGCATTACCAGAAGGAAGAATTTCCCTACCAGGTGGGGGTTATCATCCCTATGATGGCAGTTTTAGCGGTTTAAAAACAGCCGTATTAAGGTTAGTGCAGCAGTTAGAAAAAGATGGTGGACAATTGCCCGTAGCAGATATTGCAGCCAGTTTTCAAGAAACAATAGCCAAAGCCTTAACCAAAAGAGCGATCGCCTGCGCTCGTGACTATGGTTTAAATATAATTGCCGTAGGTGGAGGTGTAGCGGCCAACAGTGGACTCAGAAAGCATTTACAAGCTGCGGCGGCCGAGAATAATCTCCAAGTTCTATTCCCGCCCTTAAAATTCTGTACTGACAACGCCGCCATGATCGGCTGTGCAGCGGCTGATCATCTTTCCCGTGGACATACATCTTCTCTCACCTTGGGCGTTCATTCTCGACTGCCTTTAACCCAAGTCATGCAGTTGTATTAGAAGGCAGGAATTTTTTATTTTGGATTTTGGATTTTGGATTTTGGATTTTGGATTTTGGATTTTGGATTGTTTGTAAGCTGTTGTGCATTTAATTTGTATAAGTGGAACAGGCAAGATGCGTGTTCCACAAGAGTTCAGAATATTAGGATTATACAATTTAGCTGTGTAACAGCTTATCAACCCCAATCTAAAATCTAAAATCTAAAATTTTCTGCCCAATGACTAATGATTAATGACTAATGACTAATGACCGAATATGATCAGCAACGGCATCTGGTTGTTCTAACATTGCCAGATGTCCACAATTAGGAATTTCAATAAAATTATTACCAACGTATTGGAACAGCCTATGGAAGCTGGCTAAATGGCGTACATATTTGGGTTCCATAAGCTTGTCATCCGCACCAGCTAAAAAATAAACTGGTTGCTTTATTTGTGAAACTAACTGAGGTAAGCGGTTCACTTCTTCCTCTGTTGTAGAGTCTAAAAGCGTTTCTAGTGCAGCTTCTGGATCAGCAACAACAAAATCAATAATTCGTTGACGCGCCCAAAAACGGTCTAAAGGACGTGATACACTGGCTCTGGTAAAGAGCAAATCAATCCAAGGCACTTGGTAAAGCCAGCGTGGCCGAACTTGGAGAAATTTTTGACCCTTTGAGCGAAACTGCTCAAATGCTTCTTTAAGATAAATTCCACCACCAGCATTAATACAAATAACTCCTGTAACACGGTCAGGTAATTGAGACGCTGTCCATAGAGCAATAGTACCTCCCAAAGAATGACCAATCAGCCAAACACTCTTGAGATTGAGAACTTCCAGCAGAGCTATTAAATCTTCGGAGTATGAGGCAGGAGAATACAGAGAATCAGCAGTATAGCTAACTAATTTAGGATCTGTGGTGGAATTGAGCTTTAGTTTGTGCAGTTTTTGGGCGTTTCGGCTGTGATTAAAATCAAATTTTGCCTGAGACTGAGATTCACCAAAACCTCGCAAATCATAAGACAAACACTGAAAATCAACTGATAGGCGAGAAATCACAGGTTGCCAGTATCCACGACTGTTGAGCCAACCGTGGATAAACACTAAAGCATGAGGGCAAGAGGTGGGAGCCGTTAACTCATAAGCGTGGGGAACGCCGAAGATTTCTATTGTTGCCATATCCATATCGTAACCCGAAGAGCGGGTGTGACTAAATACGGAGAGAAAAATAGTTATGGGGCTGGAGATGTGGGGAACAAACAGGGGAGTAGGGGGAAGTTATTGGTATTTTTCCCAATCACCAATCACCTATTAATGACCAAGTAACCTTTGTCGGACTCCTTCAGCGATTTTGTTACCGAGATATTCAGGAATCAGGCTTTCGTTTGGACCTAGCAAGTAGAGTATTAGCCGAGTACGTCCCCGCCAAACCAATAAATTGGCATTGACTACTAATAGGTCTTCTTGCCAGATGGCATACATAACTTTATAAAATAATCCTGGTTGATTATCGGCTTCAATTACCAAGGCAGGGAGATGAAAAACAGGATCAACGTAAAAATCGGTTTGTACCTGCTCTAAACTAGCATTGAGGTTAAATTCGACGGCTAACATCTCTTCTAGCTCAAACCGACTTTCTAGAGCCTCACGAATGGCACGACAAACATTTTCGGCGGTTTTTTCGGTCAGGGCTTTGCTGCCACGGGACACTAGCAGTTTGATAAAAACTAACATTGGTGGTTGAATCTGACCATAGAGACTCAAACCGTGAATAGTTAAACCATAAGCTGCCAGGACACCAAAAATATCGCTGAGGAGAAAAGACTGATTACGATATGCAAAATGTAATGCACTTTTGCTACCTTCCGGCTTGATCTCGATCACAGCCCGTCTGGTTTTATATAGACGGTATGCTAGTCGCAAATTTTGCAATTGTATCTCACTGCTAACAAATTGTTCATAAAATTGGGGAAACGCTCGATTAAAGCGTTTTAGGAGTTCCAGTGTTGAGGATTTTAAACCAGAAGTCATTGTTGGAGGTAAGACTTGCTTGCTTTGTGAACGAAGGCAGGAGGCAGGAGGTAGGAGGCAGAAGGCCGTTTTGGACAAATTTTTTGCTTTCAAAGGCGTTAGCGTAGCGGGACGAAGTGCGGTTTTAGACCCGATTTTTTTGATAAAAATAAAGCTATAGCCGTAGTTGTAGACAGAGTAGTTAGGACATCAATTGACCATGAAAGTCTTACTAAAATAGGGTTTTACCCTTGACTCTTGACTCTTGACTCTTGACTCCTGCTATAAAACTGTGTTATTTACTACTTGGCTATTATATTTTTCCGTTTTGGCTGTTGGAGCATAGGGAGCATAGATTTTACCTAAAGGTGAAAATAGAAGTAGAAGTTTGATATCATACTAGCTAATAACGGAAATTCTACATAATTTATTGTTTTCATCTATTTGTTTGTTGAGCAAGTCCTAAGTTGACAATTTCATAGACAAAACTGTACTTGTATTGACAAAAATCAATATATTTTTAGGAAAAAATCAACTACTTGATATATAATACGGTGATATCAAGTATTGAATTGAGACTATTGCCGACGCGAAAACCAAGCAATGATGGTGGTAGTCTTTTTCAGAAACTTAATTGGAACACAATCGCGTCTGGCTAAGGCGTGAAAGTCTACTGAGGGATAACTGCTCCCATGCTCCCGTTGAAGTAGAAAGTAAAGTCTAGTTTTGTCTAGGTTTTATATAGCAGGTTTAAGTTCACAAGTTGGCTAAGGCGATCGCCTCCATTGTCTTTTTTGCTGTCAATCTTGGGCAAATGATTCTGTTTGGGTCTGTATCAGCGGCAAATTCATCAAAATTATAGATATGGATACATCAAAATACCTGATCATGCAGTATCTTGATTTCAGTGGCACAAAAAATCAACCACTAAAAACAATCCAGCAGATGAAAGTCCAGGAATTTGCCAAAAATACCCTGTGCTTTAGCTAGGTGATTGTAAAAACAAAATGCTAAAGTTAAAAATGATTGGTTTGAAACTTTTAGTAACTGGCTGTCAAAAGTCCCCATCCCGAAAACACCCAACGTAATTTTTTAGGTTAGGTGTCTGAAGATAGAACAGAGACAGTGTTTTTACTAATGATTCAACACTCTCAAGCAGAGTCACCAATTCAGTCATGTTACCCGAACCACGTTGGCATGGGTTTTTGGAAAACTTGGTTTAGTAGTTCTGAATCTGTAGCGACAAATAAAACGACCGCATTTGATGAGTATGCACGGGGAGATAGAGGCAACTCTAGCGCCGGAAGCGATAGTATCGTTTTTAGCACTGAACGCGATATCGACCTGTATGAACTAGAAGAACTCTGTGATGCGGTGGGTTGGTCTCGTCGTCCTCTGAGAAAAGTAAAAAAAGCCATTGAACATAGTTTTCTCGTCGCTTCTATGTGGCAAGTACGAGGAAACAAAAGGCGTTTAATAGGTTTTGCCCGTGCTACCTCAGATCATGCTTTTAATGCCACTATTTGGGATGTGGTAGTTCATCCAGACTTCCAAGGTCAAGGTCTGGGTAAGGCATTGATGAAATATGTCCTCAAAAAACTCAGAAGTGAAGAAATTAGCAATGTTACTCTTTTCGCTGACCCTCATGTTGTAGATTTTTACCGGACCATGGGTTTTATGCCTGACCCAGAAGGTATTAAAGGGATGTTTTGGTATCCTCAATGATCCTCAAGCAAACAAAACAGGTTGCCGCCATAAATTCGCTATCATACCTAAGATGTGCTATCATTGTTTAGTTGACCGATAAGCATTAATCTATCAGTATCAACTTTTTCAGGCTGAGTCAACAGAAAAACTCTTATTTCTTATTAAGGAAGTGATTTGATTTTTTCCCTGTAAGGGGTTGGCAATCTGTTTTTAGTATGATATAGTTAGAAAAATGCTTGAGCAAAACGTAATTTTTGTTATGTGCAGCTAAACTATCAACAGTAAAGATTTTTCGGGATGTAGCGCAGCTTGGTAGCGCGCCTGCTTTGGGAGCAGGATGCCGCAGGTTCAAATCCTGTCATCCCGATTTTAGATAAATATTACGATTATGGTAGCACTGTTAATTTGTGATAAATTCACTAACAGGTAAGTAAATAGTATAGATTATATATTTATATTTTTTATTGGGTTATTGATAAAAGTTCCTAATACATACTAACAACCCAAGTTCCTAGTTAGGAATACGAGTCAGGAGTTAGGAGAAAGAATGAATTATGATGGTGTTCGCTGCTTTTTTGCTGTCTACTTATCCTTGTTACTTGGATTTGAGACAATACTTTTCGGTTAAGCCCAAAAAATAAAATTCTGTAGGTTGGGTTGAGGAACGAAACCCAACATTTATAAGCTTTTGTTGGGTTGCGTTATCGCTTAACCCAACAAAAACTCTTAACCGAACAGTATTGGGATTTGAGAGCCTTTCTTGCAGAACTAGCAACTTACGTTAATAAATAATTTATAACAGGTGACTATTGACCGTAAAAAAACCTGTGAGTGTCTAAGTTTTAGTTTTGGTTAATATCCTCACGGCCTTATCTACAGCTATAAAAAAACTCTGTTAATCGGAAATGGGAACGATTTATCAAGTCCTAGCGTCACGGAAAAACGAGAAAAACAAAACAAACAACAAAACAAACAACAATACAAACAACAATACAATCAAATGTAATTATTGTGAGCAAGAGTCCCGGAAATCAAACCCTGCTGGAGAATATAATAGAACAATACAGCATTTAGTAGTGAATAGCAGGGCAAAATTCCTAACAATTAGCACAATAAACTTATTTAAAGCTAAAATAGCTGGTTAGATAATTCAACTTGGTTTTGTTGGTATAAAATCCTACTGTTTTCTGATTGTTTAAGTTAATTCAAGTATTGATATTGAGATCAGGAGTATTTATGAAATCATTGGTTCGCTGGGGCTTAACGCTGGGTTTAGTAGGTAGTACCCTATTTGGCAGCGTGGTAGCTGTTGATTTTCCTGTGCTGGCATTATCAGAACAACAAGTCAAAGAAAAATTAGATTCTGTACCGGTTTACTTGATTACGAATGATCAGGGTTTACCGTTGAGTCGGACTATACCCGCACAAAATGGACAACCAGGGGCTTCAGTGACTGGTGTATATATGAGTCGGCAGGAAGCTTTGGCGTTTATCAAAGAATTGCAAAATGCCAAAAATAAAGACCCAAAACTAGAAACAATGGCTAAACAGTTGCAAGTTACCGCCGTTCCTCTAGGTGTAATTTATCAGCAATTGCAACAAAGTAAAAACCAACAGAATAGACTGTTGTTTGCGTTCAAGCCTGTAGACAAAGAAGTCAAAGGCGCTCTAACTTTACTAAATGCAGGTGGTCAAAAAGTAAATCAATTTAAGAGCGTGCCTGTATTTGCGGTAAGATTTGGACCAGATAAAGGCTATGTACCAATTCAATTAGGTGCGAATAATCAGCAAATGATTCCTTTATTTTTGAGTAAACAAGATGCTTTGGGTCTATTGAACCAAGTAAAACCAAAGTTTCCTCAAGCTGATATTCAGGTAATAGATGTGGATGGGGTGATTAAAACTTTGGAAGATAAAAATGATTCTTGGTTAAATCAGGTGGTTTTGGTTCCATCCCCAGAGTCTAGAGAATATATTAGGACTTTGCCTAAAAATAATGCTGCCAAGCAGAATAATGCACCTTCTAAACGGCGTTAATCATGGCAAAGCAACAGTCAGTTACTGGTATGGAAGTTTGGCAGTGGCGTAATCAAGCATTGAAAGATGCTTTATCTACGGATATTTCTCCTGTAGAAGTTGATTGGCTGTTGCAAGAAATAACTGAGTTAAACCGCTTAACACTGCGTTTGGAGTCCTTCAAAAACTTGAATCATATTCAAACGCAGTTTTCTTTGTCAGAACTAGACCAATTATGGCAAAGACGTTTACAGGAACGCTTGCCGATACAGTATATTGCTGGTGTGACACCTTGGCGCAAATTTAAACTCGCTGTGTCCAGTGCGGTTTTGATTCCTAGACCGGAAACAGAGATTTTGATTGATTTGGCTGTAAACGCTGCTGAAAGTAAGGGGTTACAATCAGGTCATTGGGCAGATTTGGGGACTGGGAGTGGGGCGATCGCTCTTGGTTTAGCGGAGGTATTGACAAATGCTACGATTCATGCTGTAGATGTCAGTGTTGAAGCTTTAGAGGTTGCGAAAACCAATAGGGAAAGTTTAGGTTTTGGGGAACGAGTGAAATTTTATCAAGGTGACTGGTGGAAACCCTTAGAATTTTTGCAAGGTCAATTTAGCGGGATGGTATCAAATCCGCCTTATATTCCCAGTGATACGGTACTGACATTACAACCGGAAGTAGTGAAACATGAACCCCATCTAGCATTAGATGGTGGTGTGGATGGTTTAGATTGTATTCGTCATTTAATCGCACTTGCTCCTGATTATTTGCGTCCTGGTGGGGTGTGGTTGATTGAAATGATGGCGGGACAGGCTGAAACGGTGCGAGAATTGTTAGAAAATAATGGTAATTATAGTGATATTTCTATTCATGCAGATTTAGCAGGAATAGAACGGTTTGCGATAGCTTATGTAAATATGTAGAATGTCCTGGATATGATGTTTTCTGCATCAGGATTTTTATTGTCAGAATCAGGATATCCAGGATTATAGGATTTACAGGATGTTGATTTAATAGGAATGTGGTGATTTTTCAAAATTTGATTTTGTCAGAATCAGGATTTTCAGGATTTAAGGATGTTCAGGATGTCATAATTATTATATAGTTTAATTTATAATTAAACCAATTATGTCACCTGTCACCTGATATTTGGCGATTATATCTAAAAATAGATAAGTAATTTTCTGATATTTATTTATGAATGTTTCTCTAGAAGTTCTCATCAACTCTGCAAAAGCTGGAAAATTAATTAGTTTCCCCACAGATACCGTACCTGCACTAGCTTCTCTACCCGCACAAGCAGAATTAATTTATACTGCTAAACAAAGAAGTTTAGATAAACCTTTAATTTTAATGGCTGCTAAAGCCGAAGATTTATGGGATTATGTAAAAGGAAATAAGACTGAATATCAAATTTGGCAGGAGGTAGTTAGTCAATATTGGCCTGGTGCATTGACTTTAGTGTTACCTGCTAGTGAGAAAATTCCTCAAGTTATGAATCCTACTGATCCAACTACTATAGGTATTAGAGTACCAAATCATCCAATTGCCCAAAATATCTTAGCACAAACTGGACCAATGGCTACCACTAGCGTTAATTTATCAGGACAACCAGCTTTAGAAAATCGAGCAGAAATAGAAGTGAATTTTCATGATGTTCTCACTTTAGAAGCGACTGAATATAAAGGTTTGGGAATACCTTCTACTGTTGCTAAATGGACAGGGAATGATTGGCAAATTTTGCGCCAAGGAGTAATTAAAATTGATAATGGATAATTGATAATTGATAATGGTACTCAAGAGTAAAATTTTCTATGACTAGCTTAAATGAATGGTTATATCTAGGATCAGGAATAGGTTTAGGAATAGGTTTTTATAAGTTATTCCTAAAGTCATCTAAATCTTCATCCATTCCTGTGGAAAATGCCCCAAAACAGCAAGAAACCGAAGTTTTACACAAAACTTTAGACAAATTAAACCAAACCCAATTAGCCTACCAAATGGCTAGGGAAATGAGCCAGTTTCAAGGTGGTTTTTTGGCAAGGACTACCCATGAATTGCGATCGCCCCTGAATGGTTTAATAGGATTACATCAGTTAATTTTAAATGATTTGTGCGAAAATCCAGAGGAAGAAAGGGAATTTGTCGGACAAGCTTATGAGCGATCGCTGAAATTGCTCAAAATAATTGATGAAATTCTCAGTGTTGCTAGAACAGAACACGGAACAAATAAATTACATATTCAGCCTTTACAGTTAACTAAGGTTTTAGAAGAAGTTTATAAATTAACTTATATGTTGGCAGGAAATCGCAATTATCCTTTTACTATATCATTTCCTCAACCAGAAATTTATGTTTTAGTAGATAACCGCTGGCTACGTCAAATATTGGTGAATTTAATAGATACTACTATTTTACAAATGGAAGAAGGTAGTATTCATCTTTCCAGTAGTATTGCACCTGCAAATACAGCTACAAATAATATTATTAATAATGTTGTGCATATTTATCTAGATGTCCCTTCTCATGCTGTCATCTCCAGTGAGGAAATAAATTTGATCGCCTCTGAAAATAACACAAATCAAGAAAATATAAAAGATAGTATAAAAGACAGTATAAAAGACAATATAGAAATCTCATCAGGGATGAAACTATTACTTAATCAAAAATTACTAGAAACGATGGGAGGAAAACTAGAAATTATTGCTTCTCCCATCACCACAGCAGTAACACAAGATTGCACCAGACTACAAATTGCTATCCCCCTAGTGACTCCTGAAGCTGAACTTCTCCAGTCGGAATAGAACCTAGATCCGATTGGTTGTATAGTACCATTGTCGTGGTAGTATTAGTTTGAAAACCAATCTTTTCATAGAATTTTTGTTGATGAGTTGTCATTAAATAAACTCTCTCCACTTGCATGACAGGGTGAGCTAAAACTGTTTCTACTAATTTAATTCCCAGTCCCTTACCTTGATAATCTGGATGAATGACAACATCCCAAATTGTAGCGCGATAGATGCCATCAGAATTAGCTCTTGCAAAACCAATGAGTCTTTCTCCATCCCAAACAGAAATCACCGGATCACTATTAGTAATAGCTTTACTTAAATCCTCTATACTGCGTTCTTTCGCCCAAAAAGCGGCTATATTAAACAAATTCTGAAGTTGGTAAAGGTCAATTTCCGCACGGCGATCGCTAAAATAGATTTGAGGATTTTTCATGTATAGACACCCAACTGGTAGTATCTTCGTTTCTGTTATGGCATATTTTCTGAAAAAATACTTTAAATGTACATATTTATGCAACTAAGAAAAAGTTAATTACTTGTTATAGTAGGAGTCAGGAGTCAGGAGTCAGGAGGAGATTTGAAAATTTCTTTGCCATCTCTTGAAATCCCAAAAAATGCACACTTTTTCCGGTATACCCTTCAAAACCCTTGCACTAATTTCTGTGTTTATCAGCCTCTAACCTTTGATATATCAAGGTTTTAGGTTTATTCAGCAAACCCTAATTAAGCATTGTTCTTTTAATAATGCGTTGACAACTGTACCAGGTATCAAAAACCAATCACCCATCACCCATTTTGACATTATTGACACTTTCCTTATTGATGTGATATGCTAAATTAAATGCCTCTAAAATATTAAAAAAAACTTGATCGCCTGACGGCGAGGAAAGAGGGAAAAAAGAAAAAGTGTAAAGGGTAAAAGGGTAAGAGAGTAAAGAATTAAAGAGTCCTTGCGCCGGAAACTACCAACCGAAACCCGTAGTGGTTGTAACTGAGGTCTGGGCTGAGGTTGCTACGAGACGCAGAACGGCAATTACTGGGGTAGTCGTACCAAGAACCACCGCGCAGCACATTATACCTGCTTTGACTTGTCACAGCATTACCATATTTAGGCGCATTATTATAGTTATCTACCCAATCATCTTCACACCATTCCCAGACATTACCGTGCATATCATACAAACCAAAAGCGTTAGGGGGAAAAGAACCTACATCTGTGGTTTGTTGACGATATTTGCCTTTTGGTGCAGCACCGTAGGAATAGTTACCATCATAATTTACCAAATCAGTGGTAATAGTGTTCCCAAAATAAAATGGTGTAGTTGTTCCGGCTCTACAAGCATACTCCCATTGTGCTTCACTAGGTAGACTATATTTTTTACCTGTAGCTTTGCTAATTCTAGCGCAAAATTCCTGTGCGTCAAGCCATGAAACTCTTTCCACTGGTTTATTTTTACCTTGAAAGCGGGAAGGTTGAGGATTGAGATCCTGTTTAATTTTTGGTAACGCTGCTACCCGTTCCCATTGTGCCTGAGTTACAGTAAACTTGCCCATATAAAATGGTTGAATATTCACCCGATGTTGAGGACTTTCTGAATCACGTCTCTCAGGTTCATTTTTTGGTGAACCCATTAAAAAACTTCCCCCAGGAATAGCGATCATTTCTAATATAGCAACCCTAAATCAATCATGAGAAAACACCGTAGTCATGAAGTTTAGGGAAGTCAAATATTTGACAGTTGATTGATAGTTCAAATAACTCCTTGATCACAGTAAACGAGTGACAGAAAAAAT
>NZ_JACJUZ010000142.1:0-3885 GCF_014299995.1 Sphaerospermopsis sp. LEGE 00249
CTTCGACAAGCTCAGTGCATCGCTGGGGACTGGGGACTGGGGACACTTCGACAAGCGCAGTGCATCGCTGGGGACTGGGGACTGGGGACTGGGGACTGGTGACTGGTGACTGGGGACTGGGGACTGGGTAATCAATTTTATTTTTCCCCATTAGCAATTACCAATTACCAATTACCAATTACCAATTACCAATGACTACAATCTTTCTTCCTGATACAAAAGCCACACAGCAACTAGGTATTAATTTTGGGAAAAACCTGACTGCTGGTAGTGTGATTTTATTAGAAGGTGACTTGGGTGCGGGTAAAACTACCTTAGTTCAAGGTATTGGTCAGGGTTTAGGTATCACTGAATCTATTGTTAGTCCTACTTTTACCCTGATTAATGAATACACAGAAGGACGCATTCCCCTCTACCATCTAGATTTGTATCGTTTAGAACCTCCAGAAGTGACAGGCTTAAATTTAGAAAGCTATTGGGAAGGTATAGAAGTAACACCTGGTATTGTGGCTATTGAATGGGCGGAAAGAATGCCATATCTACCAGATAGTTATTTAAAGGTGTGTTTAATTCATGCTGAAAATGGCACTCGTCAAGCGGAGATTACTGCTGTTAATTGTGAATTAAGTATTTTAAATATTTATATATAAAAAATATCACTTTAAAAGTGTTGAGTTAGATATAAATATCCCTTAGATCATACAACCCTATAATACCACAAAAAGTCAAGATGTCAATAACCTTGAAAAATCGTTCACTTATTGACAACATTCTCAAGATTATTGCGAATAAACCCCCTCAATTCTCAATAAACAAGCAGCAAAACTTTTTTTCGCTCTTTTATAAATAAACTAAAACAATTATTAACTCTTTGCGTCTTTGCGTCTTTGCGTGAGCATAAACAAAAATTCCTCCTCCTGTACCCTTTCCCCAAATAGTGAAAACTCTGTAGACTAAAATTAATAAACTTTATATTTCTTATTAAAGCTGGTGCAAGAGGACTTTCGGTTAATTGTTGATTTGGTTTCGGTGTTCGCTGTCGCTGCTTGTGGTGGACTACTGGCCGCATTGTTAAAACAACCCGTTTTGCTGGGATATCTCATCGGGGGGATGATAGTTGGACCAGCAGGACTGGGATTAATTAAAGAAGTTGTCCAAGTTGAAACATTGGCGCAGTTTGGTGTAGCTTTTTTACTCTTTGCTTTAGGAGTTGAATTTTCCTTAGCGGAACTGAAAAAGGTGAAAGCTATAGCTTTGGGGGGTGGTGGACTACAAATTATCCTCACTATTATTATCACAGTCTTGGTATGTGGTATTACAGGTGCTTGGGGCGCTTTACCGGCTAAAGGAGTATTTTTAGGTTGTATTTTGTCTCTATCTTCCACAGCAGTTGTTCTCAAATGTTTGATGGAACGCAACGAGACAGAAACCCCCCACGGCCAGGTCATGCTGGGTATTCTCGTTGTTCAGGACTTAGCACTGGGTTTAATGCTGGCTGTATTACCCGCACTCCATGAACCAGGGGAAGCGATTGGTTTAGCAGTCTTTACAGCTTTGGTACGCATTGGTTTATTTGCTGCGGGTGCGGTGGTTGCTGGTATTTGGTTAATTCCGCCGTTGTTGCGATTATTAGCCCGCACAGAAAGCAGAGAATTATTTTTGCTGGGTGTTGTCACATTATGTTTATGTATTGCCCTGCTAACTGAATATTTGGGTCTTTCTATTGAAATGGGGGCGTTTGTCGCGGGTTTGATGATTTCTGAAGTGGAATACGCTGATGAAACTTTAACCATTGTTGAACCGTTGCGGGATATCTTTGCGAGTTTGTTTTTTGCTGCGATCGGAATGTTGATTGATCCGGTGTTTTTGTGGCAAAACCTAGATGTGATATTGGGTTTGGTGGTTTTGGTGTTTTTGGGTAAGTTCCTGATCATCACACCTTTGGTTAAATTATTCCGCTATCCGTTAAAAACAGCTTTAATTGCAGGGTTGGGTTTAGCGCAAATTGGGGAATTTTCCTTTGTTTTAGCTAGTGAAGGTCAGGCTTTGGGGTTGGTTTCCCGGAGAATATATTTATTAACTTTGGGAACGACTGCGGTTACTTTAATGTTGACTCCCTTTGTGTTGCGGTTAGTACCATTGTTATTTAATTTTGCGGAGTCCATGCCTTGGTTAAAACCTTATTTGGTGGAAGAACAAGCGCGAGATTTTGCGGAAGACTTACCCCGTAAAGACCATATTGTGGTTTGTGGTTATGGTCGCATTGGTAAAAATTTGGTACGGTTATTGCAGTTACATGATTTGCCTGTAGTCGTTATTGATCAGTCTGAAAGTAGGATTCAACAGTTACGGGAAGCGGGTATACCTTATGTATATGGTAATGCAGTGAGTTTTCATGTGTTGGAAACTGCTGGGGTAAATCATGCTCAAGGGATGGCGATCGCTCTTCCTGATCCTGCTAGTATTCGTCTATGCTTGAAACGGGCTTTGGAGATATCCCCAGAATTAGATTTAGTGGTCCGTGCTACCCAAGATAAAAATATTGAAGTGCTTTATCAATTGGGTGCTAAGGAAGTTGTACAACCAGAATTTGAAGCGAGTCTGGAAATGGCCACCTATTTACTTACCGATGCGGGATTATTGCCAGAGGTGGTACAACGGAAAATGCAGGATATTCGTAAGGATCATTATTTAGATTTACGTCCTGAACGTTCTGCGGCTGAAGTTTCCCAACATTTACAACAAGTTACCCGTGATTTAAACCGGCGTTGGTATGATTTACCTGATGACTCGCCTTTGATTGGGATGACGTTGGAGGAAGCGGATATGCGCTATCTGATCGGGGTGAGTTTAATGGCTATTCGTCGCGCTGATGGAACAGAAATTGATTATCCTAATAGTCAGGTGAGGTTAGAAACTGGCGATCGCCTGTTAGTTGTAGGTGCAAGTAAAGAATTAGCAGCTTTGGCAGAATTTGCTAAGGGTAATGCAGCTGTTCCCGAAGAAACTAACGCTTGTCAGTGGGTGACAGTTCAAGCTAACTGTACTTTTTTGGGTAAAAATTTGGCAGATTTTACCTCTGATCAACAGTATGGAGTCAAAGTGCAAGCAATTCGGCGAGATGGCAAGTTTATCCGCTTTCCTCATGGCAACATCGAATTGAAAACAGGCGATCAAGTGCTGCTGTGCGGTAGCTTTTCCAGACTCAATCAGCTGCAACAATTTTGTACTGCTGCTTGTGAACTACCCTTAGCAATTCCCAGTGTTAAAAATGAAGAGGTAGAAACTATCACAGAGTTGCAATGATCAAGTTGTTCGCCTAACCTTATGAATCGATCTTGGCAACTTCAACTCTAGCTTCTCTGGGAACTAAGTAGATAGGCGTTGAAATTTATCGTTGTCGCAAGGCAGGAGGCAGAACGCAGGAGGGAAGAGGTTTTTAGGCATTTTAAATTTTGTTATATAACTTGTTTTTTTTGTGCCGACTTACTTAAAATCTCTTTCTACAACTGCATCACTGCGAACTTTCATATAAGCGATCGCCATTTTCCAAACGCTTATTTGCTCGTTGTTAGCATCTACAATAGATACACAATTGATATCTTGCCAAAAAACCTTACCGACGATGACATCACCAGTCATCAGTTTAAATTCAACGGTGGCTTTTTGCTTGATCCAATTTTGTAATTGTCTAATGCTAGGTAGGGTAGTGTCAAATTCTGTTGCTGGCATTTTTTATGAGGGAATAGGGAATAGGTGACTGGGGACTGGGGACTGGGGACTGGTGACTGGTGACTGGGGACTGGGGACTGGTGACTGGTGACTGGTGACTGGTGACTGTTGACTGGTGACTGGTGACTGGTGACTAGGGACTGGGGACTGGTG
>NZ_JACJUZ010000023.1:0-66233 GCF_014299995.1 Sphaerospermopsis sp. LEGE 00249
GAAGGGAGCGAAGTCGAAGGGAGCGAAGTCGAAGGGAGCGAAGTCGAAGGGAGCGAAGTCGAAGGGAGCGAAGTCGAAGGGAGCGAAGTCGAAGGGAGCGAAGTCGAAGGGAGCGAAGTCGAAGGGAGCGAAGTCGAAGGGAGCGAAGTCGAAGGGAGCGAAGTCGAAGGGAGCGAAGTCGAAGGGAGCGAAGTCGAAGGGAACGCCCTCTTCGACTTCGCTCAGAGGACGTTTCTCAAAAAATAAAACAACAGTTTTCACCCCCGCCCCGATAAAAGTCCCCCCAGGACAATCTAAAATAGTATGTAAATTACAACTACTCAAAAGCTCTTGACGCAAAGCACGGGAAGCATTATCAGAATTAGAAAGAAAGGTATTTTTAATAACTACCGCCGCCCTACCACCAACCTTCAACATTTTGATAAAATGCTGTAAAAATAAAAACGCTGTTTCTCCAGTTTTAATATTAAAATTGTTCTGTACTTCCTTCCGTTCCTTCCCCCCAAACGGCGGATTAGCTAAAATCACATCAAAACGATCCTTATCTTGAACATCACTAAGATTTTCCGTTAAAGTATTAGTATGAATAATATTCGGGGCATCAATCCCATGTAAAATCATATTCATGATGCCAATAACATAAGCTAAACTTTTCTTTTCTTTCCCTGTAAAAGTATTTTTTTGCAGTATTTCCAGTTGTTTAGTAGTTAAATTACCCCTGGGTTGAGCGAAGCCGAAACCCTGTCTTAAATAATCATAACTTTCACATAAAAAACCCGCCGAACCACAAGCACCATCATAAATTTTTTCCCCGATTTTCGGCTTGATCACCTGAATTATTGCCCGAATTAAAGGACGTGGTGTATAATATTCTCCACCATTACGCCCCGCATTTCCCATATTCTTGATTTTCGCTTCATAGAGATGGGATAACTCATGTTTTTCCTGCTGGGATCTAAATCTTAATTCATCAATATATTCCAAAGCATCCCGCAAACTATAACCACTTTGAAACTTATTTTTTATCTCGCTAAAAATCTCACCAATCTTATATTCTATGGTATCTGAACCGCTAGACCGTTCCTTAAAACTCCGTAAATAAGGGAATAACTGATCATTTACATAATCAATCAAATCATCACCAGTCAAGGCATGATCATGATCTAATTTACCCTGCTTACTGAGCGAAGTCGAAGTATTTTTTGGTGCTGCCCAAACTGACCAACGATGTTTTTGATCTATAATAAACGTATAGGATTCACCACTTAATTCCGCTTTTTCAAATCGTTCCTGTTCTAAATCATCCAAATATTTCAAAAACAATAACCATGAAGTTTGTTCAGTGTAATCTAACTCTGTAGTACACCCCGCCTCTTTCCAGAGAACATCATCAATATTTTTAAAAGTTTGCTCAAACATTTACTGTACTGTAGGATTTTTAATATTAATGGTTTAGCTTAAAATATTACACCAAAACTGACCAGGCAAGTTAGCAAAAAATTATACATGATAAAAAAATCGGGATGACTGGATTCGAACCAGCGGCCCCTTCGTCCCGAACGAAGTGCGCTACCAAGCTGCGCTACATCCCGTAAAAAAAATATGCTTATCAAGACTAGTATATCATAACCATAGCAAAATAAAAAAACAAAATATTTTATAAAGGACTTTGCTTGCTAGGATTATAGTTGTATAACTTCAGTAAACAAAGCGGATTGTGACTGTAAAACCAGACTGGTTGCGGGTAAAAGCACCGCAGTGGGAGCGCGTTGGTAACGTTAAAGAAATTTTACGGGATTTAGCCCTGAATACAGTTTGTGAAGAAGCATCCTGTCCCAACATTGGCGAATGTTTCAACGCTGGAACTGCTACATTTTTAATTATGGGTCCAGCCTGTACCAGAGCTTGTCCTTACTGTGATATTGACTTTGAGAAAAAACCCAAACCCTTAGATCCCACCGAACCCGCAAGACTCGCGGAGGCTGTTCGCAGAATGCAGCTAAATCACGTCGTGATTACTTCCGTGAACAGAGATGATTTAGTAGATGGTGGTGCGTCCCAGTTTGTTAAGTGTATTAACGCAGTTCGTGAAGTATCACCAAAAACTACTATTGAAGTGCTAATTCCTGATTTATGCGGAAACTGGGATGCACTAGAAATCATACTCCAGGCTAAACCAGAAGTCACAAACCATAATACGGAAACCGTCCCACGTTTGTATCGTCGAGTACGTCCCCAAGGTGACTATCAAAGAACGATGGTTCTGTTAGAACGTACTCACCAAATTTGCCCTAGCACTTACACCAAATCTGGTATCATGGTCGGCTTAGGTGAAACAGATGCCGAAGTTCGCCAAGTCATGCAAGATTTACGATCAGTAAAATGTGATATTTTGACCATTGGGCAATACCTCCAACCCAGTCAAAAACATCTGCAAGTTACTGATTTTATTACTCCTGAACAATTTGCAGCTTGGCAAGCTTATGGTGAAGAAATCGGATTTTTACAAGTTGTTTCTTCCCCCTTGACAAGAAGCTCCTATCATGCTGAACAAGTCAGGGAATTAATGAAACGTTATCCCAGATAGGGGACTGGTGACTGGTGACTGGTGACTGGGGAGAAAATTCTTTCCCTGTTCCCTGTTCCCTTCTTCCCCAATTACCAATTACCCATTACCAATTACCCATTACCAATTACCAATGACTAAAACGATCGCTATTTTAGGTGCAGGTGCTTGGGGTACAACCCTGGCAAATTTAGCGCGGGTAAATGGTCATGAGGTGCGTTTATGGTCACGCCAGGGTGATCTTTCCTTAGAGGATGTTGTTAAAAATGCCGAAATAGTCCTCTGTGCTATATCTATGAAAGGTGTACAGGATGTAGCGTTATCGGTTAAATCTTGTCAAGTATCTGCACAGGCAATATTTGTCACCGCTACCAAAGGTTTAGATGCGAAAACAACCCGTACACCTTCCCAAATTTGGCAAACCGAATTTCCTGATCATTCCGTAGTTGTCCTTTCAGGTCCTAATTTATCTGAAGAAATTTCTCAGGGTTTACCCGCCGCTACCGTAGTAGCCAGCAAAAATACCGCTGCGGCCCAAGTCGTGCAACAAGTCTTTTCTTCTGGACGTTTTCGTGTGTATACTAACTCTGATCCGGTAGGTGTGGAACTAGGTGGTACACTCAAAAACGTGATGGCGATCGCATCTGGTGTCTGTGATGGTTTGCATTTGGGAACTAATGCCAAAGCAGCCTTAGTAACTCGCGGCTTGACAGAAATCATTCGTATTGGTAAGGTTTTGGGCGCAAAAACGGAAACTTTTTATGGTTTATCCGGTCTAGGAGATTTGTTAGCCACCTGCAACAGCCCCTTAAGCCGTAATTATCAAGTCGGCTATCAGTTGGCCAGTGGAAAAACGCTGACAGAAATTCTCGCCTCTTTACCAGGAACCGCTGAAGGTGTAAACACTTGTCAAGTTTTGATGCAAATATCCCAGCAGCAAAATATTACTATGCCTATTACTGAGCAGGTTTATCGGTTATTGGAAACTCAAGTTACACCCAAACAGGCATTAGATGAACTCATGTTAAGAGATACTAAGCCAGAATATCACCAATAAATGAATGGCTTGCACCATGCTCCACTATAAGCATTATTTCGTAACTCACATCTGCTAATTACCAAATAATCACTAAAGAAATTGTTAAATCGTCAGGAAACTACTTCCCCCATCATGTAAATATAACTATGTAGTTTATCAACAGCAAAATTACTAGGGATAGAATTGTACATAGTTATGAAAATAGCCGTAAATATTCCTAGAACATCTCAGTTAACTAAGTCAGTGATTACCGCAAAAAGCAGGTAAATGAAGTCAACAATTGATGTACTTTTTATTTACTTTCCCTATGTACCAAGAAGCTTTGACTGCTATACAGACGTTTGTCCTTAGAGAAGTTCCACCAGAACATCTCTACATACCGCTACTGTGTTTCCAGCCTGGCCGTAGCTAGAAACGTCTATGAGTTCAATCAAAAACCTACAGTTACCAAAAAAAAATTCGGTAAAAGTCTATCCCTCAGTGAGTTCAAGAATCTAATTTTATACCATTAATAATTTTGGTTGTAGCTTGGGCAGGGTAAGTTGAGTTGTGTAGTAGCGAATTATATTCGCCACCTACTTTTCAGACAGCCCCGCAGAATTAGTACAATCTTCCTTCTGCAAAGAATTGTACTGCAAAATTCAATTTTGTTATTTCATCGTGAATTACGGGAACAATAGCAACAGTTGATGATCTGACCGTAATTTTAGCGATTTTAGCTGACCGTAATCTATTAGTACCTTCACAATTAAGACATTATGCCCGCAACATCTTTTCACACAGATGCAGCCTACGATTCCCAAAAGTCTAACCTAACATTAGACTCTGATCTCAATATTGATGAGGGTGATTTGTCCCTAGATGAACTACAAGATATAGAAATAGCTGCTGTTGATCCTCATAACTTGGCTGCAAATAATACCAACCGTCGTAGTACAGACCTAGTACGTTTATACCTTCAAGAAATTGGACGAGTACGTTTGTTAGGGCGGGATGAAGAAGTTTCCGAAGCTCAAAAAGTACAGCGATATTTGCGGATGCGGATCGTGCTTGCTAACGCAGCAAAACAAGGTGACGCTGTAATTGCCCCTTATCTGAATTTAATAGAAGTTCAGGAGCGTTTAGTATCTGAATTAGGACACCGCCCCTCATTAGAAAGATGGGCTAAAACTGCTGGCATAGAATTATCCGAGCTTAAACCTACATTATCAGAAGGTAAAAAACGCTGGGCGGAAATTGCCAAGTTGACAGTAGAAGAACTTGATGAAATTCAATCTCAAGGACTTCAAGCCAAAGAACACATGATCAAGGCTAACTTGCGCCTTGTAGTATCTGTTGCCAAAAAGTATCAAAATCGTGGCTTGGAATTATTAGATTTAGTACAAGAAGGTACTTTAGGATTAGAACGAGCAGTAGAGAAATTTGATCCTACAAAGGGTTATCGTTTTAGTACCTATGCTTATTGGTGGATACGTCAAGGAATAACCAGAGCGATCGCTACTTCCAGCCGGACAATTCGCCTACCTGTTCATATTACCGAAAAACTCAACAAAATCAAAAAAGCACAACGGAAAATTGCTCAAGAAAAAGGTCGTACACCTACTTTAGAAGATTTAGCACTTGAGTTAGATATGACACCTACCCAAGTGCGGGAAGTTTTGTTGCGAGTTCCTCGTTCTGTTTCACTAGAAACTAAAGTAGGGAAAGACAAAGACACCGAGTTAGGAGATTTATTAGAAACTGATAGCGTTACCCCAGAAGAAATGTTAATGCGAGAATCTTTACATAAAGATTTGCAGCATTTACTAGCAGATTTAACCACCCGTGAACGTGAAGTGATTTTGATGCGGTTTGGTTTATCCGATGGACATCCCTATTCATTAGCCGAAATAGGCCGCGCTTTAGACCTCTCACGAGAAAGAGTACGACAAATAGAATCCAAAGCCTTACAAAAACTTCGCCAACCCAAGCGCCGTAACCTCGTCCGCGACTATTTAGAATCTTTAAGTTAGGGTGATTGGTGATTGGTGATTGGTGATTGGTGATTGGTGATTGGTGATTGGGAAGATGAATAACCCAATGCCCCATACCCCATGCCCAATAACAACTAACAAACATTCTCAATAAGTTAGGATTGTTGCAAATTGCTCCTAATATTTGTTATATTCTCAATTAACAGGCTTTGTTGAGAAAATTTAGTATGACTGTCTACACAACTGGTTCACTTAAGGCAGAACTAAACGACCGAGGCTGGCGTTTAACTCCTCAACGAGAAACAATTCTACATATATTTCAAGAACTTCCCCAGGGTGAACATTTAAGTGCTGAGGATCTTTATCATCGCCTAGAAAGTGATGGTGAGGGTATCAGTTTATCAACCATCTATCGCACCCTCAAGTTAATGTCCAGGATGGGAATTTTACGGGAACTAGAGTTGGGTGAAGGACATAAACACTATGAAATTAACCAACCTTACCCCCATCATCACCACCATCTGATTTGTGTTCGTTGTAATACTACAATTGAGTTCAAAAACGATTCAATTTTGAAAATCGGTGCAAAAACAGCCCAAAAAGAAGGTTATCACTTACTAGATTGTCAATTAACTATTCATGCTGTTTGTCCCAAATGCCAACGGGCATTAATGCCACTTTAGCTAATGTGTGATTGGTGATTGGTGATTGGTGATTGGTGATTGGGCGGATGAATAACCTAATGTTCAATGCCCAATAACTAATTTTCTTCTATAGCTGCTTCTGCTTCATGGACTAAATTTCTCAAATTTTCCAAAGTTTCTAAATTGACATCTTCCCATAAACCTCGTTTGTGTGCTTCTAGCAACCTTTCAGCTATATCTCGCAAAGCCCAAGGGTTTTTGTTGTGAATAAACTCACAAACTACAGAATCTTGTAAATAATTATCTACAATTCCCTGATACATATAATTTTCCACACATTGGGCGGTGGCATCGTAGGCAAATAAAAAATCTACCGTTGCTGCCATTTCAAACGCGCCTTTATAACCATGACGCATTACCCCTGCTATCCATTTCGGGTTAACCACACGGGAACGATAAACCCTGGTAATTTCTTCTTTGAGTTTACGGACTTTGGGTTGAGATGTATTAGCATTATCACCAAAATAAATTTCGGGGTTTTTTCCTTGGAGAGAACGAACCGCAGCAGTTAAACCACCTTGAAACTGATAATAGTCATCAGAATCAAGTAAATCATGTTCTCGATTATCTTGATTATGTAGAACAACTTGCATTTGTTTTAAACGCTGTTCAAATACTTCTTGAGAGGTGACAGTATTATTATTCTCTGTTCCCTTGTAAGCGTAGGAACTCCAGTTGATGTAAGCTTGGGCTAAATCTTGATCAGTTTGCCAGTTTTGGGAAGAGATTAAACCTTGAAGTCCAGCACCATAAGCACCGGGTTTAGAACCAAAAACCCGATAAAGCGATCGCTCTTTGGCATCTTCTAAACTTAAACCTTGTTGTGTCCATAAATCAATATCTTGCTTTACCGCACCTACTAACGGGTTTTCCTCCTCTGGTTCATCTAAACTTGCAACCGCTGCCACTGCTTGAGAAAATAGATCAATTAAATTAGGAAAAGCATCACGGAAAAATCCTGAAATTCTCAAAGTCACATCAACACGGGGACGACCTAAAATTGATAAAGGTAGAATTTCAAAATCTACTACCCTTCTAGCTGCACCATCCCAAACCGGTTGCACACCCAATAAAGCTAAAGCTTCCGCAATATCATCTCCTCCTGTTCTCATGGTAGAAGTTCCCCAAACTGATAAACCCAAAGTTTTGGGATATTCTCCATGTTCTTGAGTGTAGGTTTCAATGAGATTTTCTGCTGCTTTTCTGCCCACATCCCAGGCGGTTTCTGTAGGAATAGCGCGAATATCTACAGCATAGAAATTTTTACCTGTGGGAAGAACTTCTGGCCTTCCTCTTGTCGGTGCGCCAGATGCAGCACTAGGAACATATTTTCCATCTATTCCTTTAAGTAAGTTGGTAATTTCTTGGGTTGTGTTTTTTAATGCTGGAAGAAGTTTTGATTCTATCCAGTTAAGGACTGGTGACTGGTGACTGGTGACTGGTGACTGGGAATTGATGATTTTTTCGACTAAAAAAGCGGCTTCTTCTTCTAATAGTTCAATGACATCGCCGTGGGTATGACAGGAGTTAATTTGCACGCAGAGACGCAGAGGCGCAGAGAGAGTTTCAGGAGGATGAAATTTATTACTGTATTCTGTTGTTAAAGGATCGAAATCTAAACCCCAATTTTCTGCGATCGCACGGGTAATTCCGATAGAATGACGGTTGGGGATGCGGGCGATCGCCACTATTAAATCTCTTAGTTGTCTACCTTGGGGAACTTGTCCGAAAATGTGTAAACCGTCGCGGATCTGTGCTTCTTTGAGTTCGCACAAATAACCATCTAAGGAGTTTAAAATTAAACTTTCAAAGTTTACAATATCCTTTTCATCAGTGATACCTAAATCTTTATAGAGATTTTCTTTGATGACTAATTCTTGAATGCGATCGCGTAATGTGGGTAAACGAGAAGGATCTAATGTTTCTGCTTCGTAATATTCATCAATTAAATTTTCTACTTGTTGCAATGCTCCATATAATTCCGCCCGTGTCATGGGTGGTGTCAGATGGTCAATGATGACTGCTTGAGAACGACGTTTAGCTTGTGAACCTTCACCTGGATCATTAACAATAAAAGGATATAAATGAGGCATGGGACCAAAGGCTATTTCAGGATAACAAGTATTAGATAAAGCTACACTTTTACCTGGTAACCATTCTAAATTGCCATGTTTTCCGACATGAATGATCGCATCACTGCCAAAAATTTCTCTTACCCAATAATAAAAAGCTAAATAATCGTGAGTTGGTTCTAAATCTGGTGCATGATAATTTAAACTCGGATCATTTTCATAACCCCTTGATGGTTGAATACCTACAAAAACATTACCAAATTGAATACCGGGAATCGGAAATTGGTGATTGGTGATTGGTAATTGGTGATTGGTGATTGGGTTATTTACCTCCCCATCTCCCCAACGTTCAATAATTCCTTGTTGTACAGGTGCGGGTAAACTAGCAAAATACCTTTGATATTCTTCTACAGAAAGACTTTGATTTACTGGTTTCCAATCTTTTCCTTCTGGATCATTGGTAACACCCGCAGTTAAAATTTTAATTAACTCATCACCATCTGCGGGGATATCGCCCACATCATAACCAGCCGATTTTAAGGACTTGAGGATTTCTACACAACTAGCAGGAGTATCCAAACCTACGCCATTAGCCAGCCTACCATTGGTGTTGGGGTAATTTGCCAAAATTAGAGCTAGACGACGTTCTGAGGGCATTTTATGGCGTAATCGAACCCAATTTGCAGCCAGGTGGGCAACAAAATCAATGCGATCGCTCACTGGTTCATAAACGACTACATCAGTTTCCAAGTCATCATTGCGAGTTTGCCAACTTTTAAAAGAAACCGCCCTAGTAATAATCCGCCCATCTACCTCTGGTAAAGCCACATTCATGGCCATATCACGGGGAGTTAAACCCTGTAACTGTGCTTCCCACTGTTCCACTGAACTAGCACAAAGAATCACCTGTAACACTGGCACATCTAACTTTTCCCACAGTTCAATTTGCGGTGTTTCCGTCTCCAAACGTGCTAGAGAAAAACTGGTAGTGTTTAATAACAGGCTAATAGGTTGAGAATCTTCAGGTTGAAAAAACTTGATTAACTCATCAGTTACACCTGGTTCACGTAAAGAAGAAACAAAAATCGGTACAGGTTGTAAATTTTTCTTGATTAATGCAGTACATAAAGCATCAATAACTTTTGTATTTCCGGCTAAATAATGGGCGCGGTAGAATAAAATACCTATTTTGGGTAATTGGGAAAAATCTTCCCCCTGCTCCCCTGCTTCTTCCTCCCCTGCTCCCTGTCCTTTATACAATCCCACACGGGGAACAGGTTGTGGTTGTGGGGGGTTGAATGTGGTTAAGAGGGAAATATCAGCGATAAAAAGTAGAGCATTCAGGAAATTTTCTATACCACCTTCCCGGAAATACTGCCATACTTGGTTAACAAGTTCAGTAGAAATAGTTGATTTTGATATTAAATCTGGATCAAGAGCGTCGTCTCCAGGCATTACAATTAAAGTTATGCCATTACTTGCGGCAATTTCCTGCACCACTTCCAAACCATACGCCCAATAGGAACTTCCTCCTAAAAGGCGCAAAACAATTACCTGGGCAAGTTCTAAAACTTGTTCGCCATAATTATCAATACTGATTTGTTGCTGTAGTTGCAGCAGGTTAGCAACTCTAATTTGAGGAAATTCAGCAGGTAATTTTGGTACTGTTGCTGCTAAAGTTTGAATGTCGGTGTCAGCAGCAGTAATCAAAACGAAAGGGGCTGGGGTTTGTTCCAGAAGAACTAAACCGTCTGACTGATTCCATCCGCCTGGTGTGGCACTTATACGATGCATAATTCTTTATTACTACCTTAAACTGTTGATTAGTACACAATCACAAAAAACCAGGAAAAATCCTGCAAGTCCTACGAACAGGCTAAGACGATGGGAAGATAGGGAGATGGGAAGCTGGGGAGGTAAATAACCCCATTACCCATTACCCATTCCCCATTACCCTACTTAGGTATTCCGCCCATCTCATTAGAATTTTGAAAATGCTTAGTTCTCCCGATTTGAGCTTTTCTCGAACCTTGCCTTTAAGTATATTTAATCGGCTTGGCGAGTTGTTGCACCAGATGGCTCAAGCAATAGGCAGTGCTGCTTTGGTACTTACAGAAGCTGTGCTGGCGCGGATTCTCATTCCTGTTGAGTGGCAACAACAACGATTTACCCTTGTAGTTTCTGAGCGATTTAGTGCGCTGTTGTTAGGCAACATAGAGGCAGGGGAAGAGGGAAGTAGGGTAGCACAGAAGGAAGATGTTACCTTAAATTGCTTAAATGCTAGTTTGACATTTAATTCCCAAGCGATCGCTGCTTTTGTCTCTAATTTAAGAAATTTATTTGAGTCTCATTCTTACACTTACAAAAACATCACACAATATCAACAGGTTATTTCTCCTAATAATGCTATACTGCAAAGTAAATTTACTTTGTTGATCTTAGAATATCTTCTCCCACTGGTTAACAATGAGGTACAAACACCTACATTTTCGATTCCACCAGAGGGTTTTACTTGTAAACCCGTAGAAGATGCTCTCACAAAACAAATTGCCCAAGAAAGACTTTTACATCAAGTAACAACGCAAATCCGTAAAAGTCTCGATTTGCCAGTAATTATGTCTACGGCAATTACACAAGTCCGTGAGTTTTTGGAATTAGATAGATTAGTTATCTATAAATTTATTTCATCTACGTCCCCAAGTCAAAACACATCACCTAACTGTCAGTATTCAGCAGCTACGGTAGTAAATTCTCAACTTACTGAACACGAAAATCAACATGATGGAGGTTGTGTAGTTTATGAATCTCTAGGACAAGATTCTATTACCTCTGTTTTAAATTTTCAAGAGGAAAACTGTCTGAATATAAATTCAGGATCTTGGGAAAAATATCACCAAGGCTTTATTTTAGCAGTAGATGATGTAGAAAAAACCTATTTCTTAGAAGATTGTTTATTGAATTTTTTAAAGAAGAATAAAATAAGGGCAAAGTTGGCAGCCCCGATTATTTTTGAAGATAAACTTTGGGGTTTATTAATTGCTCATCAATGTCATACTCCTCGTAATTGGAGTGAAAGTGAAAAAAGCTTGTTGTCATCAGTTGCAGAACAGTTAGCTATAGCTATTCATCAATCTGAATTAATGGGTTCTCTACGAGAAGCTACACGCACTTTGACTCAAGAAAAACAAACTTTAGAACAACGAGTAATTGAACGGACAATGGCACTGCGAGAAGCACTTTTAGCAGCAGAAGCAGCCAGTCGTCTCAGAAGTGAATTTCTCGCTACTATCAGCCATGAATTATTAACTCCTTTAACTTATGTTATTGGGATGTCTTCTACATTATTGCGCTGGCCTTTGGGTGAGTTAAGTCAACGACAACGGGATTATTTACAAACTATCCATGACAGCGGAGAACACCTATTAGAAATGATTAATGATATCCTCGATTTATCACAGATTGAGGCGGGGAAAACAGTATTAAATATTGCTGAATTTTCTTTAGTGAAGTCAGCAGAAAAGATATTAGACTCTTTATTAGAAAAAGCAACCAGTGAAAAAGTTACCCTGAAACTTGATTTACAAATTAATTCTACCAGTGATATTTTTCAAGCTGATTCTGGAAGAATAGAACAAATTCTTTGGAATTTATTAACTAATGCTATTAAGTTCACCCCAGAAGGTGGTAATGTCACGTTACGTCTATGGGTAGAAGAAAATACCGCTGTATTTCAAGTAGAAGATACTGGAATTGGTATACCAGAAGAAAAATTACCATTACTGTTTGAGAAATTTCAACAACTTGATACTCCCTATCGTCGTCGCTATGAAGGTACAGGAGTTGGTTTAGCTTTAACTAAACAACTGGTAGAACTTCATCGGGGTCGAATTGAAGTAGAATCAACTGTAGGTATGGGTTCAATTTTTACTGTTTGGATACCACAACAATTAAAGTAGGAGTCAGGAGTCAGGAGTCAGGAGTCAGGAGTCAGGAGTCAGAATATTTGATAAATTGCTGGATTATAAAATACTAAAAATTCAACATGATTAATTTAGAAAAAGGATTAATAGTTTCCTGTCAAGCACCTGTAGAGTCACCATTACATGATCCTTATATTATTGCCGCAATGGCACAAGCCGCAGTGAATAATGGTGCTGTAGCCGTGAGAATTGACACACCTAATCATATTAAAGCTGTGCGGGAAAAAGTCAATGTACCAATTATTGGACTTTGGAAACAAGTAATAGCAGGTTCTGATGTATATATTACCCCCCAGTTTCATCATGCTTTAGCAGTGGCTGAAGCTGGTGCTGATATTATTGCTATAGATGCAACTACTAGATATCGTCCAGGTGATGAAAAATTAATTGATATTATTACCCGCATTCATCAAGAATTAGGTAAACCAGTCATGGCAGATGTGGATACATTTACTTCTGCAAAATTAGCTGTTGACGCAGGTGCTGATATTGTTGGTACTACTCTTTTTGGGTACACTGCGGAAACTAAAAATTTTGCCCCTCCTGGTTGGGAACTTCTCACACAGATAGTAGAAAAATTAGATACCTTTGTTATTTGTGAAGGTGGTATTTCTTCCCCAAATGAGGCAAAAAAAGCATTGAATTTAGTAGGTGCTGATGCAGTTGTAGTTGGTACTGCAATTACTGGTATTGATTTGCAAGTGAAAGCTTATGTAGAAGAAGTCAGTAGGGGCGAAGCATTCGGAAAATAACCTGGTCAGAAAATTGATAATTTGTTGCCCGAATGCTTCGCCCTTACAGGAAAATAGCCTGTGATAAAAATTGATAATTTATCGTCCGAATGCTTCGCCCTTAGAGGTTGTTTGAAAAGTATTAGATGAAACCGATAATCTCTAGAAACCTAACCCCCCTTCCCCCCTTCCCTACAAGGGAATGGGGGTTTCAAAGCCTCTCCCCGCGTCGGGGAGAGGTTTAGAGAGGGGTTTATTTATACATTAAAAACTTTTCAAACATCCTCTTACAGGAAAATAAACTGTTACACAGCTAAATTGTATAATCCTAATATTCTGAACTCTTGTTTAACAGGCAAGATGCCTGTTCCACTTATACAAATTAAATGCACAACAGCTTAACCTTAGACAAAAATTGATCATTGATTGCCCAATGCTGATGCTTCCAGCATACTTCGCAAACGTCCGTACAGACGTGATTGATATTAGTTGGGAGCTTTGCGATCGCTACTCCAACCCCACCAAGCACAACCACAATGACACAGGTAAAATTCTTGCCATTTGCGACGATTTTCTGGTGTTGTCACAGGCGATCGCCGATTTAACCAAACTTGTACCGCTTCTCTACTGCTAGAGTGACATTTGGGACAGCAAAATTCATAAGCGTGAACTGCTTGATTTGTCCATTCTGGTGGTGTGGGAGCAAAAGCGTCCATATAAATATTTTCAGTAAAGTTTTAGTAGTAAATTAATATACATAATAATATTATCTCTAATAATGAAAATGATAGAGCCAAATATTGAAATTCGCCGTTTGTTAGATGTCATGCCCGCTTCTGGGCGAATGATGACGAAAATCGTCAGTAAACCAGAGCAAAACAAGGTCATAGATGCCGCTTTTCCCTTACCCTGGAGTCAGGATAGACCAATATATATTAATTTTGATTTGTGGCGACGCTTGACAAAACCACAGCGAGATTTACTACTGTTACATCAGGTAAGTTGGTTAACAGGGGTGAAGTGGATACAACCAGACATTTATCAAGGAGTGTTTTTAGCAGGGTTATTGGGTGGAGTAGTGGAAGCTGCTCAGTCTGATGTGATAGGTGTAATTATAGCTGGGGGATTAAGTGCTTTAGCTGGGGTGCGAATCTGGCGCATCAATCAATCCCAAGCATCACAATTAAAAGCCGATACAACAGCCGTTTTTATCGCCCAAAGACGGGGTTATTCAGAAGCAGAAGCAGCCCAACATTTGTTAACTGCCATTGAAACAGTAGCAAAAATTGAAGGGCGTTCTGGTTTAGATTTTAATGAATTAATTAGGTGTCAAAATTTAAGAGCGATCGCTGGTTTATCACCTGTAGGTATTCCAGATAACTATAGTAGGTGACAGGTGACAGGTGACAGTGTGAAAATTCTTTGGGAATTGAGGTTTTATTAATGGTTTACGCCAATTTGAGCTAACAAAATTTGAGCTAACAATAGGAGGAAAACAACATTGACATTAGCATTAGGCATGATAGAAGTATATGGTGTTCCCGCAGCAGTGGAAGCAGCAGACGCAATGTGTAAAGCAGCTAGAATCACATTTGTAGGTTATGAAAATACCGATTTAGGCAGAATTACAATTTTAATTCGTGGTGATGTGGCTGAAGTGAAAATGGCAGTCACTCAAGGATTAGAATCAGTTTTAAAAGTGAATGGTGGTGAGATACTTTCCCATCATATTATTCCTCGTCCCCATGAAAATTTAGAATGTGTTTTACCAATTTATCAAAGTTCTAGGATTAACCAATTTAACACAGATATCCGTTTTCCTCCCCCATTAAGTAATTAATTAGGTTGACTATAGAAATTCTATAAGATGGTAATAAGCCAAATGTGTCATTTGATTTTTATCTAACAATGGAAAATTATCCCAGGCTTAATTTGATTGAACCGCAAAGGACGCAAAGTACACAAAGGTAAGAGGTTTTTAGAGACTTATGTCAGATTTTAATAATTACATCCAAGATTTACAAGACAAGATTAAACATGGTGGTGAACGTAGTCATTACTCTAGTTTAGAACGTTTGATAGAGGGTTTGATTATTGGTGTTAATGTTATAGTGGAAGAAAAAGGTAATCAAGCTGGTATTCCTGACCTGACTATTAGAAAAAATGATCGGGTTGTGGGATATATTGAGGCTAAGGATGTGAATGTTGATATTAGTAAGTTAGATAAATCTGAACAAATTAAACGTTATTTAGAATCTAATATTGGTTATAATTTCATATTAACAAATTATCTGGATTTTCGTTGGTATGTAGATGGTGAATGTGAAAAAATAGCTAAATTAGCTAATATCAAAGACAATGAAATTTCTTTGGTTGATGATTTACAACCTATAACAGAATTATTACAGTCATTTATTAATCAAAAAGCCAAAGATATTAATAACTATTATGATTTGGCTAAAGCAATGGCAACTTATACTAAAACTATCAGAAATGCTATTGAATCATCTTTGATTATTGAAACAACTACTGATGAATTAAAGGAATTAAAAGAAACTTTTAAAAAATTACTACTTTTAGATATAGATAACGCTAATTTTGCGGATATGTACGCCCAAACTATCGCTTATGGTTTATTTACTGCAAAAATAAATCATGCAAATAATCATGCACAAAACCCAGGAGATTTTGTTTTTAACCGCACCAATGCTAGTATTTATATTACTGAAAGAATACCTTTTTTAAAAGGGTTTTTCGATATAGTAATTAATGTTAATGGTGCTAATAGTGTTAGTCAAATTCACAAATCAATTGAAAATTTAATAGAATTATTTAACACAATAGATATGACCAATATTTTAGAAAATTTTGGTCGAGAAACGCGAACAGAAGATCCAGTTTTGCATTTTTATGAAACATTTTTAGCAGCTTATCAAGCATCTTTAAGAAAAAGTCGCGGTGTTTATTATACTCCTGAACCTATAGTTAATTTTATTGTGCGTGCAGTTAATGATATTTTAACTGATAGAAATATTTTTGATTTAGAATACGGGTTAGGTAATAGACGAGTAACAATTCTTGATCCTGCAACGGGAACAGGGACATTTTTATATGCAGTCATTAAACAAATGCGTGATAATATTGCTAAATATGGTGTTGATAGATGGAATCTTTGGTTAAAAGATGCAGAAGTTTTAAATCGTTTATTTGGATTTGAATTATTAATGACTGCTTATACAATAGCACATTTAAAATTAGGTTTATTATTAGCAGATTTTAAATATGAATTTGCACCGGATGAAAGGTTAAAAATCTATTTAACTAATGCTTTGGAAGAAGGGATCAAACAAGGTGATTTAATTCCTGGTATTACTCAAATTATCGCGGAAGAATCTAGTCAAGCTGCAAATGTGAAAACAGAAATTCCGATTATGGTAGTATTGGGTAATCCTCCCTATTCCGTGAGTTCACAGAATGCGAGTAAACGCAAGAGAATTTTAAATCAAGATGAGAAATATTTAGCAGATGTTGAATATACGGGTTTAGTGTGGAATAAAGTTTTAAAAAATGGTAAAGCTGGAAAAACAATTACAGAATTAACCCATATTGGGGAACTTTTAGAATCATATAAAGGTAGGGTGAGATTAGAAGGTGAGAAAAATATTCAACCTTTAGATGATGATTATATTAAATTTATTCGGTTTGCACAATATCAAATTCAAAAAACTCCTCAAGGTTATGGAATTATCGGTTTTATTACTAATCATTCCTATATTAATGGTTTGATTCATCGAGGAATGAGAGAGGAGTTATTGAAATATTTTGATACTTTATATATAATGGATTTACATGGTAATTCTTTATTAAAAGAAACCTCACCAGATGGGGGTGTTGATGAAAATGTTTTTGATATTCAGCAAGGGGTAGCGATTTTAATTGCTGTTAGGGAAAAAAGCGCACCTGATTATTTTTCTACTGCTTATAAGTCTAGAGATGGGGTGAAGGAGTTAGCGCAGGTTTTCTATTATGATTTGTGGGGATGTCGGGAGGAAAAATATAATTTTTTAGAGTCTACAAGTTTAGATAATGTTAATTGGATAGAGGTTAAACCTACTGCACCTAATTATTTTTTTGCACCGAAAAATTTTGATTTAGCTACAGAATATAATGAAGGATGGAATGTTACAGATATTTTTCCTGTAAATTCAACAGGTGTTAAGACTCATCGAGATCACTTTGTTATAGATTTTGATTTACAACAATTACGTAAAAGAATAGAAGATTTTAGAAATTTAGATATAACAGATGATAAATTAGTTAATATTTATGATCTGCGAGATACTCGTGATTGGAAAATTAGTATCAAAAGAAAATTATTATCTAGTAATCTAGATTGGATGAATTATTTTACTACTTGTTTCTATCGTCCCTTTGATACAAGGTTTTACTATCATCATCAGGATGTCGTAGAGTTAACTAGAAATGAAATCATGCAAAATGTAAATAAATTAAATAATATTGGTTTGATTTTATGTCGTCAACAGTCTCAATCTGGAGAATGGAGTTTAGTGAGTGTTTCTGATCAAATTATAGAATGTTGCGCTATTTCTAATAAAACTAGAGAAACTAATTATTTATTTCTCCTGTATACATACCCAAATACAGATAATGATCAAACAAATCTTTTTGTAGAAAAAACTCCTAATTTATCTACTCAATTTTTAGAAGCGATTAAAAACAAACTCGGTAAAATACCCACACCAGAAAAAATATTTTACTATGCTTATGCTATTTTTCATAGTCCTACTTATCGCAGTAGATACGCTGAATTTCTCAAAATAGATTTTCCCCGTCTTCCTTTGACAAGTAATCAAAATCTATTTAATGCTTTAGCAAACAAAGGAGAAGCATTAGTAAATTTACATTTAATGAAATCTGATCTTCTGAATAATTTAATTACAACATATCAGGAAATAGGAGATCATCAAATTACTGAAGTCACCTATAATTCAGAATTACAGAGAGTTTATATTAATAAACAGAATTATTTTACAGATATTCCTCAACATATTTGGGAATTTAAGATTGGTGGATATCAAGTTTTAGATAAATGGTTAAAAGATAGAAAAAACGCTAAACGCAAATTATCAGATGAGGAAATTATCCATTATCAAAAAATCGTGGTTGTGTTAACTGAAACTTTACGTATTATGGAAGATATTGATCAAATTATTCCTGGGTTTCCGATTGAGTAAATGAGGTTTTTGTCAGAATCAGGATATCCAGGATTTGAGGATTTTCAGGATTTTTATTGGGATTTTGTTCAAGATGATTTGAAGATTTTTATTTGTCTGAATCAGGATGTCCAGGATTTCAGGATTTACAGGATTTTTATTTGGATATTTTGATGATGATTGAGAGATTTTTTTGTCTGAATCAGGATGTCTAGGATTTTTATTTGGATAATTATTTATAAATAAAAACTTTGGTATATTACCTGAATTTAAAATAAAAGTGTTATAATAGGAATGTACATCACAATTTATCAAAATAAGGGAAAATAAAACATGAAAGTGAGAGGTATAAAACGCGGACAAAACATTGAAATCATAGAACAAATTAATAATATTCCCGATGGAACAGAAATAATAGTAGATTTAAATTTTATTGAGAAGCAAATTTCCGAACCACAATCATCTTTAACACCAGAGGAAAAATTAGCTAAACTCAATAAATTATTTGGTGTCTGGGAAAATCAACCTGACTTAACAGAAATATTTGCAGAAATTGACCAACAACGTCATGCTTATCAAGGTAGAAATATAGATTCAATTGATCAAGAGGAGCATGAATAATGTATCTACTAGATACTAACATTTGTATTGCGCTCCTCAAAAACAACCGACAAGCGGTAAATAAATTTAATCGCTACTTTAGTCAGTGTTATTTATCTACTATAATAATCGCCGAGCTTTACAAAGGCGTTTATTGTTCTCAACAATTAGTCAATAACTTAGAAAATTTAGCAGAATTTATTGCTATGTTCCCTATAGAAGCATTTGATTTAGATGCAGCTATTGAATTTGGTAAAATTCAAAGTGAACTCAGGAAAATTGGTAAACCAACTGGTGAATTAGATGCTTTAATTGCTGCTGTTGCTCGTTCCCGTGGGGATATTCTTGTAACTAATAATATTAAGGATTTTATCAATATCAAAAATCTGCAATTAGAGAATTGGTTGGAAAATTAAATTGTTTGTTTTCATATTTTTCTTGTCAGAATCAGGTGGTTATCGAGCGAAGTCGAGATAACCACCTGATTCTGACAAAAATATTAAATATCTCCATCTTGTACATCCTTAAATCCTGTACATCCTGATTCTGACAAAATATCTAACCCCACAACCTCCTCCCCCCTTTCCCATTTAATCTTTCATGGGTATCATTTAATAAAGCAGGAATATCTAAATTTTCAGGACATTTCGGTAAACAATCACCGCATTCTGTACACCGATTTCCTTTCATTCCGGGAAACCAATGACCCGCATTTTCAAACATTGCATAACGATATTTTCCATAATCAATCATATCATAAGCAACTGCTAAATTTCTTAATCTTAAAACTTCAGGAATATTGATATTTTCAGGACAAGGTAAACAAGCATAACATTGACTACATTTATTAGTTTTTAAAGCTTGATTCTTTTGATTTTCTAAGTTTTTAAAAACTTTTATCTCTTCTGTTGTTAACTCATTAATATTATGAGAAACTGCCAAAGGTGCAATTAATTCTTCTGGAGTTGCAGCACCGACGCTTAAAGTTGTAATTCTGGAATCACTCAATAAAAACCGATAATTTAATTCTAAAGGTGTGAAAGGTTGACACAGTTCTTTTAATTTATCTGGTGGTGTGTAAAGTCTTCCTCCTTTATCAGCAGGAGAAATAATAAATACACCCATATCTTTTTCTGTAGCTGCTTCAATCGCTAAAGCATTACTTTGGAAAAAATAATAATAATGCAAATTCACAAATTCAAATAAATCTGTATTAATTGCTGCCAAAATAATCTCTAAAGCACCATGAGTAGAGAAACCAATATGTTTAACTCTGCCATCATTTACAGCTTCATGAACAGCTTGCATACAGCCATTTTTAGCTTCTACCCATTCTAAATGTTGCTTAGTATTTAAACCATGAATACCCAAACAATCTAAATAATCTAAATTTAAACGTTGTAAAGATTCATCAATGTACTGACGCATGGTGTCAGCATCAGTAGAGGGAGGAATTTTAGTAGTGATATATAATTGATTTCTTGGTACTGATAAACCGCTTTTTATTGCTGTACCTAAATACTCCTCACTTTTACCATAACCTCTAGCGGTTTCTATGTGATTGATACCTAAAGATAAAGCTTTTTCAATAGTTTGATGAGCAGTTTCTACGTTATTTAAATAACGCATGGTTCCCAAAGAAAACACTGATAATTTTAAATTTGTTTTACCAAAACGTCGATATTGCATAAAGTCAGGTGACAGGTGACAGAAGAAAATAGGGAATAGGGAATAGGGAATAGGGAATAGGGAATAGGGAATAGGGAATAGGTGATTGGGGAAGAGAGAAATTAATTAATCCTGTAAAATCTGTATATATTTTGTGATGAAAAGTCATAAATCTCCCCAGTCACCAGTCACCAGTCCCCAGTCCCCAGTCACCAGTCACCAGTCACCAGTCACCAGTCACCAGTCACCAGTCACCAGTCACCTGCTATATCAGTTTAATTTAATTTGCCACTTTTTCTGGAGTGGGAAGTTTTCCAAATATCCTCACTTTTAACGCACTCAAAGATCGGGAAGAAGTGAGGATATCACTCTATGCTATTTGTTTCTGCTCTGTGACACGACGGAGAACACCATTAATAAAGCGATGTCCGTCATCTCCACTGTAGCGTTTAGCTAATTCTACAGCTTCGTTGATGGCAATACTGGCGGGAACTGCCATAAAGTTCATTTCGGCTACAGCAATTTGTAGGATATCCCGATCTATTTGGGCTAGTCGTGTTACTTGCCAATCTACTAAAGCTCCAGAAATTATTTGATCAATAACGTTGCGGTTTTCATCAACGGTGATCACTATTTCTTTAGCGTAATTGCGAACTTCCTTATCTTGATTGGCTAACTGAATCAATTCTGGAAAATCAACGGCTGTACCTAACTGATTGATAGCGGTCTGGGTGTAGGTGATCGCTTCTTGCAGCATGGTTCTAGCTGTATTCAGGTCAGAAGCTCGCGTTTGACTGGTTAAAAGGCGATCATTACTGCGTTGCAGTTCTGCGGCTGCACTATTCAGGGTGTCTTGCACTTCTGTAGTCAGGGTGCGGACAGCACCCAGAACTAATTTGGCTACCAGTTGTTCATCTTGCAGTTTCTCTAATTTTTTGGGGTTGACTGGCAGCTGGCTGAGGCTTAACAATGCCAGTTCTCTGGCTATTTGCTGGGGTTTACGACGTTGCATAATGCTGGTTCTAGTTAGGGAAGAAATAATGAAGTAAATGGGGCAAACTTATTAATATATCAAGTTTGACATATTTTAACAATTAGATTATCTGTTGGTAATTGGTAATTGGTAATTGGTAATTGGTAATTGGTAATTGGTAATTGGTAATTGGTAATTGGTAATTGGTAATTGGTAATTGGGGTTTGCTGAAAAAGTCTTGTCGTGGAGACAGGGAACAGGGAACCAGGCTATTTTTCTGTAAGGGCGAAGCATTCGGACGATAAATTATCAATTTTTATCACAGGCTATTTTCCTGTAAGGGCGAAGCATTCGGACGATAAATTATCAATTTTTATCACATTTTATCACAGGCTATTTTTCTGTAAGGGCGAAGCATTCGGACGATAAATTATCAATTTTTATCACAGGTTATTTTCCGAATGCTTCGCCCCTACGACTCCTGACTCCTATTCCCTCATGAAAGGACTTTTTCAGCAAACCCTAGTTAAGTGTTGTGGTGCGGGCATCTTGCCCGCTAGACTGATACAAATTAAATGTACAACAGCTTATTTCTTCCAGCAAAGTGATGTGCGCTTTGTATGTGTTATGACTGTAGACGCAACTGCTAAGAATCAAAAATAAGAAAAAATCAGGCTTATTCTACAGAAATAACGTGACTTTTGGGTTCTATTGCTGACACTGCGGTTGGTAAAACCAATGGGGATATGCCATTATTGGGGGCGACTATACCTCCTGATACTACTATTTTAAAAGCGTCTTCTATAGATATTGAGAGGTTTACTACTTCATCTTCTCTAACCAGTGCATACCATCCAGTGGTAGGGTTAGGGGTGGTGGGGATAAAAACGCTCAACAGCGGTTGATTCATCTGGGTTTGAATATCGCTACTCACTGCACCAGTGACAAAGGCGATCGCCCAAATTCCTTTTCTGGGATACTCTAATAAAACGACACGGCGAAATTTACCATTGGAATCTTTGAGTATTGTTTCTAATAATTGTTTGAGGGTTTTGTATACCTGACCAGCTAAGGGTATAGCTTGCAGTATTCTCTCCCCAAAATCTAGCAACCACTTACCAACTATATTCCGAGCCATCAAACCAATGACTAGGATGCTCAATAGTGGTACTGCCAGTCCAACTAGCAAATTCAATAAATTGACTAATATCGGATGTAGACCATCAAAGGGATTTAGCTGTTTGGGGATTTGGGTGAGAAAGTTTACTACCCAACTGGCAATAGTAATGGTCAGCCAGATGGTAGTTGCTAGGGGAATTACCACCAACAAACCAGCAATCAGGTCATTTTTTAAGTCCTGTTTCAGCCGTTCAATTACCAAGCCCCGATTCTCCTTTTTTTAGGCTACTAAAATTTTTCAACTTCTCTGTAATTGCATTTGACTATGATGAGACAAGTTTAATCGCATTCCATCACCCATAATCAAATGAATAGCTATGGATTATGATATTTGGTTAACCAATGTTACTTTTCTTTGTAATTCTGGTAAATGATTGTTACCAGTTTCTCAGGTACTATTAATCCTAACGCGGTATCTGACCAGATGCTCAAATTTATCAGATCAAAAGTATAGATTATATTTATCGCCATTTACAACTGGGGATCACAAGGTGAAGGTGGGGATTTTCTGATGACAATTTAAATAACTTTTATTAAGAATATTAATTTTTGGCGCGGAGTCAGGAGTCAGGAGGAGAATTAAAAACATTTTTTCATGTCTGGCTGCCCACAAAAGTTAAATGCTTCGCAGTGAGTGTCATTGGTCAGTTAGCGACTTGTACTGAGGGAAGTCGAAGTAAGTCGAAGTAAATCCCTCAGTGCTAGTTGGGAAGTGGGATTAGTTTTAAGGTTTACACTTGTCTGCCGTGAAGCGCGGCTTTTTCAATTTCCAATTGCCTAAAATCCTTTACCTGTAATATTTTCATGTTTATTCAGCAAACTCTATTTAAAATTTACTGATGGCTTAACCTAGTGGGGCTTTAGGTTTACGATTTTGTAATGCACCTATTTCTTTTAATCCTTTTAATCCTGTCCAACCGATGATGGTATAACCAATAGCTAAAATCAAACTGCTAATACCTATCCTTAGTCCAGACATCCAAGCAGTATTTTTTGCTTGTTTTTGAGCTTCTTCCTTACGTTGGCGAATTTCAGCAATTTTTTGTTCTTTGCGTTGGCGAATTTCACTGGTCGTTTGTTGAGCTAGTTGATTAGGATCTGTTTGTTGGGCAAGAAATTTATCCAGTTCTTGGGGGTTGGCTTTAAATTTTTTCAGTAGTTCTTTTTGTTCTGGGGGTAGTTGAGGATTTTCTAGTGCTTGCTTATATCTCTGCTCATCCTTTAATATTTGAGTGAGTTGTGCTTTTACTTGATTTCTAGCTTGTTCTAGTTGAGCTTTAGCTTGATCATTATTTAACTGACTTTGAAATTCAGATAGTTGGCTGTTCAGCCGGGTTTCTGCTTGTTGGGCTTCTTGGTTGGTTTGGTTTTCTAATTGTTGAGCTTCTTGGGAAATTTGGTTTACTCGTTGTGTACTTGCTTGACGGACATTGTTGAGGTGGAAGGGAAAAATTAACAAAAACATTAAACCTAAGATACTGGCAAGTATCATAGAAGGTAATCTTAAATCTAGACCTGAGCGATCGCCTCCAGTCTCTAAATTATCTAACCAATATGCGGCCGATATTATCCCTAAACCCACCAGTGGAACAATTCCCCGATCAACTAGGGCGGTTGTGAAACCTATTTGTACTTGTTTATCAGTGAGACTGAAACCCAATAACAAAATCACAAAATCAACAAAAAACGACAAGATACAAACTATCCCAACTACTTTGAGTATAAGGGAACTATTGAAGGACGAAACACGGTTAACCATAATTTTTGTAAAGTAAGGTTTGGGTCAATAAAGCTAATGGCCATTTATCAGGGTACACTGTTCCCAAACAAGTAAATCTTCTGGACGGTCAACATCTGCTAATGTAGGTAGGTTTACAAAAGACAAATGAAGTTCCTGGGCGATTGTGACTGTTTGTGATAACACTTGATTAGTTCCCCAGGAAATGCTAGTAAACAAGTCTAAAATTGGTTTTTTCAACCCAATTAAGTAATAACCGCCGTCTATAGCTGGTCCTAGCACGAGGTCAGAGGTTTGTAATTGGTCAAAGGCTGATGCTAAAATCTGGGAATTTAGACCAGGACAATCAGTACCAATGATGATTACCTGTTCTGCATTGTTACTGAAAGCATCTACAAGCGATCGCATCATCCGCTCACCTAAATCCCCTTCACCTTGAGTTTGATAGACAAAACCAACACCTAACCAATTTTGCATTAATTGCCAATTACCCCCAGCAAACCGCACTTCCACAGTTATAGCAGATATGTTTTGTAATTCTTGTACCTGCAATATGGTATGTTCAGTCATTTGCTTTTGCAGATCAGCCGCACCAACTTCACCTAAAGCAGGTATCAGTCTGGTTTTTGTCTTCCCTGGTTCTGGATAACGGGTAAAAATAATTAAGTTTAAAGTCACAAGTTAAAAAATAGGGAATTGGGAATTGGGAATTGGGAAGAGAAAAATCTTCATTCTGAGTCCTAAGCTGTTACACAGCTAAATTGTATAATCCTAATATTCTGAACTCTTGTTTAACAGGCAAGATGCCTGTTCCACTTATACAAATTAAATGCACAACAGCTTATTCCTTAGCAAAATAGATGTTTAAGGATTTAATTAATTGGCTCTGGTATATACGGTACTTTTGACTTCCAGGCGTTTGTTATAATCTGGATCTCTTGGCTCATCTGATAATTTTCCGTATAAATACAGGTCAACTTTCTTCCCACCTGAATATATACAGGCATAAAAACCATTACTGCCAACAAGTTGATGTGGAGGTGTAGGTGCTGGTGTAGGTGTAGGACAAGTGGGAGCGCCTGAAGTTGGAGCTTGCATTCCATCAACTAAGAGATTATCTATAGTCCCTGTAGAATCGATCAACCTGCGATAAATTGAATAGGGACATTCCCATAAACTGCTGCTGCTATTACATGAAGCATTACTGTCACTGGTACGTATATAATATTCGCGGTTTGGATTTGTAGAATCACTAGGAATTGTTAAACGGATCACCCCTGTAGCATTTGAAGGCATGGTTGAACTTGTAGCTGCTATTCGGTTAGCCATTCTAATTTCATTAGCCATATAATCTAAGGCACGATTTAAGTTAGTACGCCTATCGCTCTCAGCTTTTGCTTTTTGATTTTGTTGGAGTAGGGCTACAAATGCAGTGCCGGCTAGAGTCACAACCATTGACATTATTACTGCTGCTACCAAGATTTCTATCAAAGTAAATCCTTTATCAGCAGCATGATTAGATTGCAGTTTTTGTAGATAAAATTTCATTTTTTTTACCTAGATAATTAAATCTTTTCTATTAGTGCATCTGGCTGAAATTGCTCCACTTGGTTCAGTGTATTGACCAGTACCTATTAATCCGAGCGGACTGGATACAACTAGACATCTTTTTAGGTTAGTATTTTGAGCATGGGTAACAACTATTGTTATATTGGAAGTTAAGTCAACGCCACTACTGTCAACAGTCTTTCCTAAAAAATCTAAATTAAAACTAACTCCTGTTGTTACCAAGGAAGTATCATTTAGAGAAGTTTCCAGACTCACATTGCTTAATGTGCGATCGCCTGTTATCAGACAGTTAGCAGGACTGCTTGTAATTGTTGTGGAGTTAAATGTCAGTGTACAAGTTCGTGACCTAGCCATAGCTTGTCTTTGAGCTTCTTTAATCGCTCCCTGAATGCTAGTAATTGCAGAATCTACAGCCCTTCTTTGTGACCATACAAAATAGCTCGGTCCAGCCATAGCTGCAAGAATACCAACAAACACTACTACTATTAGTGCTTCTAGGATTGTAAAGCCCTGATTATCTGATACATTGGAATGACGCATTGGGTATTACCTCGCTGGTGAGTTCAGCTACAATCTTAGGGGCATTAGTATTAAGTGTTCCATAGAAGCTGGATGTTGGCCTAGGTTCTGGTCCAGCAACTATATACTTGACCTGTAAAACATCATAGGGATAATTAACACTGTTAGTATCATTTCGCATCAGCCAAAGTCTCATCTGTGTACCCGGTATTGTATAAGGTGCATAATTGTTAACAGATGTATAAGTTAATCCAGCATAGGTAGCCGTTACAGAACCAAGATTACCTTGTGTGTTTAACCGCAATTTTTGCGCCAGTCCTGTAGTAGGTGAAGGAGTCGGGCTTGGTGAGGGAGGATTACATACTGTATTACTAACAAGTCTTACGGTGGGCGTAGCTAGAGCTTCAATTAAAGCCGGTGTGATGGTTACGGTTGAGCCGGATACACTAATAGTATAAATATAGGGGGATTTCTCAAACTGAACTTTATCGCCTGTTGCTAATCCATTATTCACTGGTAATACTGTTACAGTAGTCGCTCCTACAGTGGGAGTAGGGGAAGCTGTGGGGAACTGAAATTCACTAGCTAAACTCCTAATATTTTCCAAGTCCTGTTGTATCAAATTGGCTGCTGTTGCATACTCCTTAGCTCTAGCTTTAAAAGCTGTGGAAATTACCAGCATTTGCATTGCTACTGTGGTAAAGAAAGTCACTATTAAAATAGCAGCTAAAACCTCAAGCAAGCTAAAGCCTGAGTCGGGATCAAATCTTGGCTTGTTCATAATTATTTATGGTTGCTGTTAGTTGTTGACACTTTGCCGTTGCCATGAAGTGATTGGATCAATGGTTGGCTTGAGATATTTGGGTTGTAAACCTATTAAGCTAGACCAACTTCCTTGTTGTTCAACAACCACGTTGGCAGTATTGGAAGCACAGTCACCTTCAACTGTACTGCTATTTGGATTTGACCAACTTCTTGTCCAAACTGCACCTTTTACACCTCCACCACCGCCACCTCCTGCAACCCCTACAGTATAGTTAGGAGCTAAGATAAAAGCTTCCAAATATCTATTACCATTCAGGCATATAAATGATCCAACTGGACCTCTGCCAAAAATTTTAAAATTCATCGGGTTACAATTACTAACACGATTACCATTAACATCACGACAATAATCTACAAAGATATTCTTGTCGATATTCCCGTTTAAGAAGATAACTACATTGTTAGGAGATGTAACTGATAATGTTGTGTTACCGCTACCGGTCATACCATCAACTGAATATACATAGGTATTGGGTTGACCCATAAAAGTTATAGGTCTATGACGACTAGCATTAGGACCTGTGGTGACGGGAATGGTCGTATCGGTACTTATGGTTCCCAAGTTAATCACACCTGTTGTTGGCATTTCTGGCAAAGTTGGCATAGACAAATCGGTCTTCTGGGCAGAGAAATTACTACCCACGATATTTATATCGGTAAGTTCGAGAGAACAATTATTGACTAACAAGTTAGCTGCAATTGGGTTCTTACCTGTAGCATCAGGATCTTCTGTACTAGAACCACCAAGCCATACTCCTGGTATGGGAACATTCTCTATATCAGGACGTTTGACAGGAATAACCACCTGGAGTCTAGTAATGGCTTTTGCCTTGGCTTTTGTTTCTTCGTCGTTACTTGTTGAATTAGCCATGCGCCCTTCAACAATTAGTGTACCTTTGCCTGGGTAATAAGATAGATCATCGTTAGGATCAGGATTTTTATTATCAGGCTTATATCTGTAAGAAACAAGTCTAAATTGCCCTTTTGTGACATCTGTAGAGTCTACTGCTTGCCAAATCGTGCTTGCCGCATCGGCTATAGCATCTGGATCTGCTGTACCAGGATTACAAGCTGAGTTAACTCTTGGAAGTGGTACAGTTGCTGCATTAGCCCAACTCACGGCAGTAGTATTACTACAGCTTGTACCCGCAGGTTGTGTGGCACGGTCTGGGTTTGTGGGACCACAATCATCATATCTAGATAACATCCGATTAGCATTGATAAATTGCTGATAATAAGCAACGCCTTTTTCTGCTGCGGCTAATGCTTGATCTGTGGCTTTTTGCTGTGAAGCTGTTATCTGATCACCTTGGGAACGCATAGTCATGGTTAACCCTACCAGGATCATAATTAACCCTAGTGAAACAGCGATTACCATTGCAAACCCTGATTCTCTAGAGTGGAGTAGCAAAGCCATTTTTAATCTAGTATGCAAAGATTTAGTATTCATAATTTTTTCCGGGTATGGTTAATTTTTGACGATAAAAGATATATGATGAGAGTCTGATTGCAGAAAAGTAACTTGATCAATTGATAATTGATAATTGATAATTGATAATTTTTTCATTCAAGGTTTAAAACCTCTCCTTTCGAGGGGAAAAAAGAGAAAAATTCCGATTTTTCAATCCTCTCCCTTCAACGGAGAGGTAATTGTCAATTTTTCATTATTAATTGTCCATTATTGAAGTTTTTATACCAATTGAATAAAGCTGTTAAAAATGATAAATCACTTCATACAATCACTTCTCACACTCATTAAACAGCTTTGGTGATGTCAGGCTCCATGAAACTGTGATCATCAGACACAGGCGCAAGTGTTGATTTATTCTTAGCATACCCTATTATCAGGCTACTAATTTCAGTAATTGTACTGAATTAGTGGGATAGGGGCAAACCCCCCGTGGTTGCCCCTTCCCGTGGTTGCCCGAAAAACAGGGGTAGGCACGGAGGCGCTACCCCTACTTCCTTGAAAAGTGAAAATTAAGTAGAAAGGCGCGAAAAAAACAGAAGTATATAACAAAAAGCAAATTTGTCTAAAAACCTCTTCTCTGCTGCCTTCTCATCACAACAATTTTTAACCCTGACTACTTAATAGTGATTTAAATTGATACCAGCTTCTTTAGCCATTGCTTCTATACCTTTGCTATCTAGGGTTTTAATCGCTTTGGTAGAGAGTTTTAGTTTCACCCAACGATTACCACCAGGCCACCAAACGCGCTTAGTTTGCAAATTAACGTGTTGCAAACGCTTGGTACGACGGTGAGAGTGGGAAACGGCCATTGCGTTATTAGCCTTTTTACCAGTAAGTTCACAACGACGGGACATGAAAAACCTCCAAAATTCTATTCTATTTAAGTACAACCTTTCTATTTTAGATCATGAATAAACAACGGCTCAAAAAACTATTAATTGGGGATTTTACTTGGAAGCGGATGATTCGGTCTTTTGTTGTAATCTATACCTTATTTGCGGTCTATGTGTATTTTTGTGCTGATAGCATGATTTTTTTACCCCAACCTTCTAGCTATGAGGATACAAAAGATATTATCAAACTGAAAACGAGGGAAAATCAGCAAATTTCCGCAGTTTATTTACCAAACCCTACTGCTAAGTACACTATTCTTTATGTTCATGGAAATGCTGAAGACTTGGGAGATATTAGAGCAACTTTAAAAAAAATACGGGATGTGGGTTTTAGTGTCTTTGCTTATGACTATCGGGGTTATGGTACGAGTGAGGGAACACCTACAGAAAATGCTGCTTATCAAGATGTTGATACTGCTTATAATTATTTAACAGAAGATTTAAAAATCAAACCAGAGCAAATTATTGTGTTTGGGCGTTCTGTAGGGGGTGGTTCAGCGGTAGACTTAGCAGCAAGAAAACCGATAGCGGGTTTAGTGGTGGAAAGTACCTTTACTTCGGCTTTTCGGGTAGTTGTACCTTTTCCCATTTTACCATTTGATAAGTTTAATAATTTAGAGAAAATCAAAAAAGTCAAAGTTCCGGTTTTAGTGATGCACGGTAAGTTAGATAATATTGTTCCTTTTGAGCATGGGGAAAAATTGTTTGCTGCTGTCACTACACCTAAGCTTTATTTGTGGGTGGAAAATGCAAATCATAATGATTTTTTTGATGTTGCACAAGAAAAATATGGTCAGAAATTGAGAGAGTTTGCTGAATTAGTATCTAAAAATTAAATCCTGCTGCTAATTTCTAAAATTTCTAATTCCTGACTCCTATTATCTCGTTTATCTCGTTCCCAGTCTCTGACTGGGAATGCCATCATAGAGGTTCTACCTCTTTTGTAGCATCTTTTTGACTCCAGGCAGAGCCTTATATAATTCATTCCCATACAGAGTATGGGAACGAGACAATTATCAATTTTTATCACAGGTTATTTTCCGAATGCTTCGCCCCTACGACTCCTTAAAAATTAATTATTCCGCCAAATTCTGCCATCATTTCTTCTAAGAGTTCTTCCATCATTTCTTCTCTGAGGGAACGCAAACTGGGTGGACCTTCCAGAAATTCTTTGATGGTAATTTTCTTGTCTCTAAAGTTCTGAATAAAATCACGAATATCAACTACAATTTCAATTTGAGATTCTAATTGCTGCAACATGACACCTGTGGCATCAATTCCGTGTTTAGCAGCTTTGCGAGCATCAGAAACCATTGCTCCTTCAGGAGTATTTTTAGCTAATCTCAGTTCTTGTTTTAATTTCTCATATTGAGTTTTGAGAATTTCATTTTGCTGTTCTAAATTTTTACATCTGCGATTTAAATCATCTTCGCTATTATTATCAATATTTTCCCCTAACTGATGTTGTCTTTCGATTTCTAATAGTCTGGCTAAATCTCCTTCTTGGTAAGCTTTATTAATTTCTTTCATGATCTCTGTATGAGATTTATGTGTTTCAGAATCTTGTACTTTGTCTGGATGAAAGATTTCTGCTAGTTTTAAAAATGTCTGTCTAATTTTTCGAGAATCTTCACTTCTACTAGCAGAGGTTGATTCAACTTCCTGTTGTGAATCCCAATATTGATTTTGACGATGTTGATGATTGTCTGTTTCTGGGTTTTCAAACATTTCATCTAGTTCAGTATCTTCATCTTCACCCACAGCTTTGGGGCTAATTATTCCTGACATTTGTAAATTCATGTACAGGGATTCTATTTTGTTTTGGGTTTGTTTACCAAATTTTCTAGTAGTCAGAATTTCCTGAAATAACCCATGAATTTCTTGATCCAAATCTGACATTTTTTGGAAACAAGGACTGGCTTTTTGAAATATTTCTGTAGCTAGAGAACGCATTTTTTCAACAAAATTACTGATTTCCGTGCGCTTTTTCTTAATCTGTTTCAATAAGGATTGATGTTCTTTTTCTAGAGATGCTAAATATATATGCAGGTCAGAAAGTGCTAGGGTGGTGGTTGTTGGGGGTGTTGGTGATGCAGACTTGGTTTTTTTAGGCATAAAATTGGGAATGGGGAATTGGCAAGAGTTGATTAATTTAATTTTACAATGCCCCATGCCCAATTATCTATTTAATTGTACTTGGGATATCCAAGCACCGTGAAAACCATAGGGTACTCTTTGGGGAATAATTACTCTTGCAACTGGTTCACTGGTGATATCTTGAGCATTGATAACTACTAATTCAGAAGTTTGTGAATTTTCATCATAAACAAAAGTAACTAACCAACCATCATCTTCTGTGGTTGCATTTGTGGTTGTATTTAAACGAGGTGCAAATACAGTTTCACCACCATAACGCCCTTCTCCAAATTCATGGGTTTGGGTTTTGCCATCTTGGAAATTATACTTAATTACACCATCAAATAAAGGCAGAGGACTATTAGCCATTTTGCCAGCATAACCGTATTGGGTTTTTCTCCCTAGCAGGTTTTCGTTAACACGGGGAAATTCTGCGGGTACGTCATCTAACTTTTCTTCTGTGACTGTACCTGTTTTGAGGTGAAAACGCCAACGATGTAAGAGGGGTATATTTGCGGTGGGATCATTTGTTGAGATATTGGTTTCTAATACGGTGGTAGAACTCATGCGACAAGCAATAAGGATGATTTCGTCTTCTGTTTCATAGGCGTTCATGGTGTGGAAAACGTAACAGGAAGGACCCTCAAACCAACGGATATTGCTGTTGTCTCCGTGACGGGGTAAAATGCCAAAACGACTGGGGCGATCGCTCTCAAACATCATCATTGGTTCTCCCCTTTGCATCCGTTCTACACTGAATGTCAGGGGTAAATCCATGAAAATGGTATAATTTTCAGTAATGGCGAAGTCGTGCATCATTACCCCTATTGGTAGTTCAATGGGTACAGTCTGCAATATTTCCCCTTGTGCAGAAACTACGCCATATTGTAAGTACGGGGGTGCAAAGGAATAACCAAAGAACATCATTTCCCCGGTAACTGGGTCTACTTTGGGATGGGCGGTAAAAGGGGAAGTTAGTTTATGATTGTAAGTATATTCTCCTATGGTTTGTAATTCAGGAAGTTGAATATTATGGGGTGATCCTCCTTCCCACAATGCTAAAAATTGTCCAGCGTGCCAAACTAAGGCAGTATTAGCGGTGTTTTTCCCTGGTCCATAAGGGTTGTCCATTTGCGGTGGTTCTAAAAGTCCACTCCAAACAGCTTTCCCTACTTGGTTTTCAATGTTCCAACCTCTAGTACGCACATAACGGTTACGATAAATAGCTTTACCATTGGTAATTTCTACACCGTGCAACATTCCATCACCATCAAACCAGTGATATTGTCCTATGGGTGAATGTTGGGGGTTTGGTCCATTACGAACAAACATCCCGGAAAGGTCGGGGGGTAGTTCACCAATGACTTTCAAGGTTTCTGCGGTAATTTCTTGGCTAACTGGGGCAAAATTCCCATCTAAATAGGGGTTTACTAAGGTGGTGGTCATTGTTATTGTTGAGTTTTATGAAGGTACTTTATTTAATATAGCTATTTCCCAAAATCCAAAATCCAAAATCCAAAATCCAAAATCTAAAATCTAAAATCCAAAATCTAAAATCTAAAATCTAAAATCTAAAATTGTTATGAGTTTAACTCTTTACCTACTCCGTCACGGTGAAACAGAATGTAGCCGCAATCATGCTTTTTGTGGTTCGATAGATTCAGAATTAACTCCTGAAGGTGTAGAAATGGCTCATGCTTTTGCTGCTGCTTATCGTTCTACTCCTTGGGAAGCAATTTTTGCTAGTCCCATGCGTCGCACTATGGAGACGGCAAAACCTCTATATACGGCGTTAGGAATACAACCAATATTGCGTGATGGTTTACGAGAAATTAACTATGGTAAATGGGAAGGAAAAACCCCAGAAGTGATCAGTCAGGAATATCATGATGATTATCTGCGCTGGTCTGCTGATCCGGCTTGGTATGCACCCAATGGAGGAGAATTAGCTGTAACAATTGCTTCTCGCGCTATGCAGGTGATTGAAGAAATTAAACAGCTTTACAAAAATGGTAATGTTTTAGTTGTTACTCATAAAGCAACAATTAGAATTATTCTGTGTAGTTTGTTAGGTATTGATGTGGGGCGTTTTCGTTATCGTTGGGGATGTCCCGTTGGTTCTGTGAGTATTATAGAATTTACTGAACATGGTCCGATGTTGTTAACTTTAGCAGATCGGACTCATTTAGATGCAAGATTGCGAAGTTTAGGAGGAACGTAAATTGGTGATTGGTGATTGGTGATTGGTGATTGGTGATTGGGAAGAATAAACTCTTGGTTTTTTACTGTCACCTGTTACCTGATTCCAAAATAGATTACACTAAAAATAAAGACATACTCGCACATAACAATGTAATTTTATGTTTGTAATTTTATGTTTGTGATTTTATGTATGTTTTATTTTCGGGAAAAAACCAATCTATTTTAATTTGAAAATATAAAGGTGTAATCAAACGTGAGTAATATTGATAATTATAGTTTTACAGTTGCTGAAGAATTTGCGATTCCCCAAGCACCTGCTAATTTTAAATCTGGGTTTATCGGTATTATTGGTCGTCCTAATGTCGGTAAATCTACTTTGATGAATCAATTAATAGGACAAAAAATAGCGATTACTTCACCAGTAGCGCAAACTACTAGAAATCGGTTAAGGGGAATTTTAACTACTGAGAAAGCGCAGTTAATTTTTGTGGATACTCCAGGGATTCATAAACCACATCATCAACTGGGGGAAGTGCTAGTACAAAATGCCAAAATAGCCATTGAATCGGTAGATGTGGTATTGTTTGTAGTTGATGGAACAGCGGTTTGTGGTGGAGGCGATCGCTTTATTGCTGAGTTATTAAGTCGGAGTGAAATACCTGTAATTTTGGGTATTAATAAAATTGATGAACAACCAGCAGATTCGGAAAAAATAGATAATAGTTATATTGAATTAGCGCGAGAAAATGAATGGCAAATTGTCAAATTTTCAGCGGTGAATGGTGAGGGTTTACTAGAACTGCAAGATTTATTAATTGCACATTTAGAACCTGGTCCTTTTTATTATCCACCAGATTTGGTGACAGATCAACCGGAAAGATTTATTATGGGGGAATTAATCAGGGAACAGATTTTATTGTTGACTCGTGAAGAAGTACCTCATTCAGTGGCGATCGCCATTGACTTAGTAGAAGAAAACCCAACTATTACCCGTGTACTTGCAACTATTCATGTAGAAAGAGATTCCCAAAAAGGAATTTTAATTGGTAAAGGTGGGACAATGTTAAAATCTATTGGTAGTGCTGCGCGTGAACAAATCCAAAAACTAATTGCGGGTAAAGTTTATTTAGAGTTGTTTGTGAAAGTGCAACCAAAATGGCGACATTCACGGGTGAGGTTAGCAGAGTTAGGATATAGGGTGGAAGAATAGAAGATGGGGGAATGGGGATTTTGTCTGAATCAGGATTTTCAGGATATCTTCTTTGCGACTTTGCTCCTTAGCGACTTTGCGCGAAATAGATTTTTGTGTGAATTAGGATTTCCAGTATTTGAGGATTTTCAGGATGTTATTTGATGATGGTTAGTTACGCACAAGTCACTAAATAACGAACCGCAAAGGACGCAAAGGACACAAAGGAAAGAGGTTTTTAGAGAGATTTGTCATTTTCATCCTGTACATCCTTTAATCCTGGACATCCTGATTCAGACAAAAATATCATCCACCCATCATTTTCAATCAAGCAAATATTTGATTTACTGTTAACTTTAAATAGTTTTGTGTGAATTAAGAAATTAAGAGATTTTCTATACCTGTTGTGTTTCCTGCAATAGAGACTTGGATCACTCTACTATATTGTAATCGCCATTGTAAAGCATTGGAAATAGTCAGATAGCCAATTTCTGGAGGTTCACGTAAAATTCTTTCTGCAAGTGTTTCTCTACCAATTTCGTCTAACGGAAAATTTCGTTCTTCTAAAAAAGCGACCACATCATCTTTATTACCATGACGGCGTAAAATTTCTTGTAAACCGTAGCTAGTTTGATAATCTCCAGTACGTTTTTTATCTACAAAAACAACGTTTTGAAAGTTTAGATTTGCAGTATGAGAATTATAGTCATCATTTTTTTCATAGCTAAATATTAACAGATGATAACCTAAACCATATACTTTTTGACTGGCATTTTTAAAGGGACATGAAGATTGAGGTTGTCGGATTGAAGTTACTTTTAAATCAACTTCTAAACCAGGAAAATCTATTCCTAACGCTGCACTACCAAGAGTGTAATCATACCTCTTTGATAAATATTGATTAAAAGTAGATTCTACGTAAGTTCCTACAGCTTTTCCATCTGTAACTCCATATAAATTATTAATTGGTGTTGCACTCAGTTCTAAGCAAAAACTACGTGCAGCCATTTTCAACGATTCAAGTGTGAGTAATTCCATATTTTGCAAAATTCATTAAATAAGGAAATAAAAAAAACTAAATAGCTAAAGTTAATTGTTGGCAATTAGATTTATTAAACTCAATATTTTTTTTACCAATTCTTTTACATACCCATTCTACACAAGCAGGAACAATTGCATTACCAAACAAAGCATATTGATCATAAATTTTTGCTTCTCTACACCAATGATCAGGAAAACCCATTAACCGCGCATATTCAATGTTAGTTAAACGTCGATATTTATCATTTACTTTATAGCGTTCATAGTGTCTGGAAGTAGAAGCAGTTAATGTTGACGCAATACCATTAATACCAAATATTGTATAACCCAGTCTTGAACCTCCATCCTGATTATATAATATCTCTACTCCTTGACAATAACGATTCACAGCCTTACTTTTTTTAATCCTTTCTAAAGTATCAATTGTAAAATCAAATTGAGGTTCTATTGCTGTCTCATCTTGCAAAATATCTTTTAGCATTTTTCTGGGTTTAATATCTGCTAATAGCGACATATTGCGAGTAAACATTTTATTTTTATAAGCAATTCCCCAATTACCATTCTTGCCTTTACTTTCAGCTATAGGGGACATATATTTTTCTATGAGAAAATCTATATCTTCTAGATTTATCAAATCTTTTTGGGTTAAAAATACAGATGTTTTTTCTAAAAAATCACAATTGATATTGACAGAATTAAACTTAGTACCAAAAATAAAAATTCTTTCTCGATTTTGAGGAATACCAAAACTAATAGGACTAATGATTCTCCATTCAATTAAATAATCTAATTCAGATAAGGCATTTAAAATAACTTTGAAGTGATAACCATTTTCCATTGTTAAAAGTCTTTTGACATTTTCCAATAAAAAATACTGTGGTTGTTTTACAGCTATAATTTCCACAATACGTTCAAATAATGTTCCTCTAACCTGATCTCTTACTCCTAGTTTTTTACCAGCAGGGCTAAAAGGTTGACAAGGAAAACCAGCAGTTAAAAGATTATGATTAGGTATATCGGATATAGAAATATTATTAATGTCACCTAAAACAATAGAATCATCACCAAAATTACTCTGATAAACTTGACAAGATAATTCATTAATATCATTTGCCCAAATAGTTTGAATATTAGCAGATTCCAAACCTAAACGAAAACCTCCAATACCTGCAAATAACTCTATAGCCGTTAATAATTCTTGTGTTTTTTCTGTTTTCATTAACTTCTAAAAATAGCTTCGTTTTCTTTGTGGTTCAATGATTACTATAGCAAAGTATGGGAACTAGAAAAACCCAGGAATGAATTAATTTTATCTTTCCGTCTTAACGTCACTACCTTAACAATTCTTAACCCCAAAATCCCAAAAAAGTTTCAACACCCTTTTTTAGCCCGAAATTATTGAGAATGGTTGCGAATGACTCAACGTATTTTCAAGGGTCTTGACTTCTGACAGGGTTGTGTTATGATAGGTTTTAGAATAATCCAAGGGAGTATTATTATCTGAATCAAGACATCCAGGATTTAAGGATTTTCAGGATAAGAACGCAGATTATCAGAATCAGTATTTAAGAATGTACAGGATATCTTCTTTGCGCCTTTGCGTCTTTGCGTGAGGAAATAGATAAATTTTGTCAGAATCAGGATTACCAGGATTTGAGGATTTTCAGGATGTTAAAGGCAGAGCCTTAAATAATTCATTCCCATACAGAGTATGGGAACGAGAGATAACAAGAGATACAGAGTATGGGAACGAAAAAAGAAAACTACTTAACAGCAGCTAATTCTTTCTTAAAGAAAGCTTGCATAATATTTTCTGCAATTTGCTGACTGGTTAAACCTAAACTAGCCTTAGATTCATCTGGTGTGGCATGATCTACTAACTGATCAGGAACACCAATTCTTTTAACTGGTACAACCACATCAGCATCAAGTAAAGCTTCCGCTACCGCAGAACCAAAACCACCCATTAAACAACCTTCTTCCAAAGTGACAACTCGGCCAATTTGTTTTGCCAAAGGTACAATTAAATCTGTATCCAAAGGTTTCACAAATCGGGCATTAATGACAGTGGCTTCAATACCGTGTTCGCTGAGAATTTCTGCTGCTTGCATACCTGGGTAAACCATCGTACCATAGCCGACAATTAACACATCATCGCCTTGGCGGAGAATTTCCCCTTTACCAATTTCCAACGCTTCCCAGCCTTCTTCCATCAAGGGAACACCATAACCATTACCACGGGGGAAACGCATAGCGATCGGTCCATCGGTATATTCAATACCTGTGACTGTCATCCGTTGTAGTTCTGCTTCGTCCTTGGGTGCCATTAACACCATGTTGGGAATACAACGCAGATAAGCTATATCATACATCCCTTGGTGAGTTGGACCGTCAGCACCTACAATACCTGCCCGATCTAAACAGAAAAATACAGGCAGGTTTTGAATGCAGACATCATGGATAATTTGATCGTAGGCACGTTGTAAGAAGGTAGAATAAATGGCAGCTACCGGACGCATACCTTCACAAGCTAAACCCGCAGCTAAGGTAACGGCGTGTTGTTCAGCAATACCCACATCAATATATTGGTTAGGTAATTTAGCTTGTAATTTATCTAAACCTGTACCTGTAGCCATAGCAGCAGTAATACCGACTATCTTCGGGTTTTGTTCTGCTAATTTCACCAAAGTGTGAGAAAAGACTTTTGCGTAAGCAGGTGGTTTAGGTTTACTAGAAGGAATAGCTTTACCAGTGGTCAAATTAAAGGGGTTTTGGGCATGATAGCCTACTTGGTCTTTTTCTGCCATTTCATAGCCTTTACCCTTGACGGTGGCTACGTGAACCAGCACTGGACCAGTCATTTGATGTGCTTGTTGGAAGGTGGCGATCAGTTCTTCTAAATTATGGCCATCCACTGGACCCATGTAGGTAAAACCTAGTTCTTCAAAAACTGCGCCAACTTTGGAAACAGCTAACCGTTTCATCCCTTCGGTAATGCGTTCTAGTTCATCACCAACAAAGGGTATATTTTTAAATTGTTCCTCAATGTTATCAGTGAGAAATTGCATCGGGGGACTGAGGCGCATTTTATTTAAGTAGCGGGGAATAGCGCCGACGTTGGGAGAAATGGACATCTCGTTATCATTGAGAACTACCAACAAGTTAGTTTTAGGGAGGTGGCCTGCGTGGTTAATAGCTTCTAATGCCATACCGCCGGTTAAAGCACCATCACCGATCACCGCTACTGTTTTAAATTTTTCCCCTTTTAAGTCACGGGCTAAGGCCATACCCAAAGCGGCGGAAATACTTGTAGAAGCGTGTCCTGCGCCAAAGTGATCAAATTGGTTTTCACAACGTTTGAGATATCCCGCTACTCCGTCTTTTTGTCTGAGGGTGTGGAAGTCGTGGTAGCGTCCGGTAATTAGTTTATGGGGATAAGCTTGGTGTCCTACATCCCAAATTACTTTATCCCGATCTAAGTCTAATGTTTGATATAGTCCCAAGGTTAATTCTACAACTCCTAAACCTGGTCCCAAATGTCCCCCACTTGCGGCTACGGTTTGTAAGTGTTTATCTCTAATTTGTTTGGCTATTTGCTGTAACTGCCGAATAGACAAACCGTGCAACTGGTTAGGATGGGTAATTTCACTCAGGTGCATATTATAAGGTTTTCCTCTCTAACTCTACTTTTTGGCATTAATTGATTTTCCCACTTCCGGGACTATAAAAATCTCACTGTCACCAGTTTTATCAATATAACGTTGACTGGTGATTGGTGACTGGTGACTGGTGATTGGTGACTGGGAAAATACAAATAATTTCTCCCCATCACCCCATCACCCCATCACCCCATCTCTCCGTTAAAATTTCAGGGTAGTGGGAACTATGGGTGTTTCTGCCTGTTTTTGCTGACGTTGCAAATATCTACTTAACAAGTAAGCCATATCACCGCGAGTCATGGGGCTTAATGGGTTAAGATTACCGTTAGGGTCTGTGTTGATGAAACCTTCTGCTATGACTGTGGCGATCGCCTTTCTTGCCCATGTCGGTATAGAATTTTGATCAGGGTATTTTGATAAAATCTGGTTCACTGTTGCATTTGGAAACTGAAACACTCCGTAAGCTTGGGCAAAAATTGCTAAACCTTCTGCCCTAGTGACTCTTTGGTTTGGAAAAAACATATTTCCCCGATATCCTTTCATAATATCGGTTTTCAGCACTGTTTGAATATCTTGATATGCCCAATGATATTTCGGAACATCTGGTACATTTATGGTTTTTTCTTGTTTAGCTGCTTGGCGTTTATCTAAATAAAATGCTTTGACTAAAATTGCTGCTAATTCTGCCCTACTGATTAATTTTTCTGGATAAAATTTTCCATCGGGTAAGTTATCCATTAATTTTGATTCTACAACTTTTTGGATATAATCTAAATCGCTCTTGTCTGTATTTTCAACAAGATTTTCAATATTATTTTCAATAGAAAGCTTTGGTGTGTTGACTTCCTGGGCAATGACTGGAAATATAAACAGGAAGGTTAATAAGTTCAATGTCCCCAAGGTCAAAATTGCTAATTTCTTCATATCCCAGATTATTGTAATTGTTTATTTTCAGCTTCGTTCTTGGATATTGACGGTTACTTTTTTTTAATGTTTCTGATTTCCCTAAAAATGTATAATTAATGTGATTGAAAATTATATATTATTTAACCAATTACCAATTACCAATTACCAATTACCAATTACCAATCACCAATCACCAATCACCAATTTTGTAGTATATTCGGCTATGAGAGTATTTTTCATGTTGTGAAATTTTCAGGAGTTGAGAATGTCCGTATCAGCAGATCCCGTAAAGTTAATGAAGCAAGAAGTTGGTAAAGCAGCAGCGAACCTAGTAAAATCAGGTTCTATTGTTGGGTTGGGTACGGGTTCAACTACAGCTTACACTATACAGTTTTTGGGCGATCGCCTCAAGTCTGGTGAACTTAAAGATATTGTCGGTATCCCTACTTCGTTTCAGTCGGAAGTGTTAGCAAAACAGTACGGTGTTCCTCTCACCACTTTAGACGCTATTGATCATATTGATATCGCTATTGATGGTGCTGATGAAGTTGACCCCCATAAAAACTTGATTAAAGGTGGTGGTGCTGCACATACCCGCGAAAAAGTGGTAGATTATCTAGCAAAAGAATTTATTGTGGTAGTTGATAGCGGTAAGTTGGTTGACCGTTTGGGTTCTGTTTTTGCGGTACCTGTGGAAGTCATTCCGATGGCTATTACTCCAGTCATTAATGCTATCAAAAAACTCGGTGGTCAGCCAGAATTACGTATGGGTGTGAAAAAAGCAGGTCCTGTAATCACTGACCAAGGTAACATGGTGGTAGATGTCAGATTTGATAGTATTGATGATCCTGTAACTTTGGAAACAACACTGAATAATATTCCTGGTGTTTTGGAAAATGGCATCTTTGTTAACTGTGTCAGTCAGGTTTTAATTGGTGAAGTTATTGATGGTCAACCTGTTGTTCGTCAAATGTAGGTAAAATAAAAAGGGTGGGTTTTTCCCACCTATGAAAAAAGCTCACGCCAAGACGCAAAGGCGCAAAGAAAGTACATGATTATTATCTAAAATTCCGTGATGTTATACAGAAGATTTGGACGCACAAATTTACAAATGCCGGTATTTTCCTGCGGGGGAATGCGTTATCAATTTAAATGGCAAGATGTTAAACTAGAGGAAATTCCTCAAGATAATCAGGAAAATTTAAAAGCTGTTATTCATCGCGCTTTGGATTTAGGTATTAATCATATTGAAACTGCTAGGGGTTATGGAACTTCGGAAATGCAGTTAGGGAGAATTTTACCTACATTTCCCCGTGAAAAGTTAATTGTCCAAACTAAAGTTTCTCCTGTTGCAGATGCTAAGGAATTTAGAAAAACATTTGAAAAATCTTTATCATATCTCAATTTAGACTATGTTGATTTATTAGGTTTACATGGTATTAATAATGCCGAATTTTTAAATTATAGTCTTGGTGAAGGTGGTTGTTTAGAGGTTGCTAAGGAACTACAAAAAGCAGGAAAAGTCAGATTTATTGGTTTTTCTACTCATGCACCTTTAGAAATAATTTTACAGGCAATTAATACCAATGAATTTGATTATATTAACCTCCATTGGTACTATATCAATCAATGGAATTGGTCAGCAATAGAAGCTGCTAATAAGTTAGATATGGGGGTGTTTATTATCAGTCCTTCTAATAAAGGAGGTTTGTTATATCAACCATCTGAAAAGTTGGTTAAGTTATGTTATCCATTAAGTCCAATGGTATTTAATGACTTATTTTGTTTAAGTCATCCCCAGGTAAATACATTAAGTATTGGTGCTGCAAAACCCAGTGATTTTGATGAACATTTAAAAACCTTAGAATTATTAAACAAAGCTGATGAAATCTTACCTCCAATTATTGCCAGATTAGAAAATGCTGCTATAGAAGTTTTAGGGGAAGATTGGGTAAAATCTTGGGATCAAAATTTACCAAGTTGGGAAGAAACACCAGGACAAATTAATATTAAATATGTGTTATGGTTGTTGAATTTAGCTTTAGCTTATGACATGGTGGAATATGGAAAAATGCGTTATAATCTCTTAGGTAATGGTAATCACTGGTTTCCTGGTAATCAAGCAGATAAATTAGATGAATTAGATTTGAGAAGATGTTTAGTTAACAGTCCTCATGCTGAGAAAATACCCCAAATGTTAGCTAAAGCTAATGCAATCTTAAAGGGGAAAGATGTAAAAAGATTATCTCAAAGTTAGTTCACTTATCCCTATTCCTTTCTTACTGTCACCTGTCACCTGTCACCTACTCCCTATTTGTGAAAACTCTAATCATTGATAATTATGATTCTTACACCTTTAATTTATATCAATTCATTGCGGAAGTAAATGGAAAAAATCCTATAGTCATCCGTAATGATGAAGTTGACTGGGAAAATTTGACTAAGATTGATTTTGATAATGTGGTTATTTCTCCAGGACCAGGTAGACCAGAAAAAATAGAAGATTTTGGTATTTGTGGTCAGGTTTTACAGAATATTCAAGTACCTGTTTTGGGTGTGTGTTTAGGACATCAAGGTTTAGGTTATTTTTATGGTGGTAAAATTATCCATGCACCAGAAATTAAACATGGTCGTTTAAGTGAAGTTTATCATAATCATTGTCAATTATTTCAAGGTTTACCATCTTCATTTTTAGCTGTTTGTTATAATTCTTTAGTTGTTGCGGATGACATACCCGAATGTTTAGAAAAAATTGCTTGGACTCCAGAAGGTGTAGTCATGGGTTTACGTCATCGAAATTTACCTTTTTGGGGTGTACAATTTCATCCTGAATCAATTTGTACTGAATATGGAAAAGAGATTTTTAACAACTTTAGAAATATAACAGCTAATTTTTATAATTATCAAATTCCCGAAAATACAAATCATCAAAACATACTTTTAACCAAAAAACATCAAAAACAAAAACAGCAACAATATCAAGTTTGTAGTAAAAAATTAGATATATATCCTGATGCAGAACAGGTATTTACACAGCTTTTTGGTGACAAGGTAAATACCTTTTGGTTAGATAGTAGTAGATATGAACCTGGTTTATCTCGGTTTTCCTTTATGGGAGATAATAGCGGTGTTCATAGTTTATTAGTTGAATATCAAACCCAAAATCAAGAAATTAAAATTACGCAAGGTGGTAAAATTACAACTTATCATGAAAGTATTTTTGATTATTTACAACGAGAAATTAAAAATAGATATTATGTAAATTGTGTAAATGAGGAATTACCCTTTGATTTTAACTGTGGTTTTGTGGGTTATTTTGGATATGAATTAAAAGCAGAATGTGGAGGAAATTTAGTACATAATTCTGAATTACCCGATGCTATGTTTATTTTAGCAGATAGAATCATTGCTTTTGATCATCAAGAACAAGTTATTTATTTAGTCTGTTTAACCACAGATGAAGAAACTGCAAAAACATGGTTTTCAGAGACAGAATTAAAATTACAAACATTATCACCTATTCAACCAATTATTAAATCTAAACTTAAACCTCAACCACAAGAAAAGATTAAATTTAATTTACAACAGTCTGAAAAAAATTATCTTGAGGATATTCAAACATCACTCAAAGAAATTTATGAAGGTGAAACTTATCAAGTTTGTTTAACCAATAAATTATCTACAGAATTTACACCAGAACCTTTAGAATTTTATCGCACACTCAGAAAAATTAACCCTGCACCTTATTCAGCTTTTTTAAAGTTCGATAATTTCACTATAGCTTGTTCTTCACCGGAAAGATTTTTAAGTATAGACTCTCAAGGTTGGGTAGAAACAAAACCCATTAAAGGAACATTACCCAGGGGAAAAACACCCCAAGAAGATGAACTTTTAAAAGCAAGTTTACGTAACAGTGAAAAAGATCGTTCTGAGAATTTAATGATAGTTGATTTATTGCGTAATGACTTAGGGAGAGTTTGTCAAGTTGGTAGTGTTCATGTTCCCAAATTAATGGATGTAGAAACCTATAGTACAGTACATCAATTAGTAACTACAATTAGGGGTTTATTACGTCCAGAAATGGATGCTATTGACTGTATTAAAAATGCTTTTCCTGGTGGTTCAATGACAGGTGCGCCAAAAATTAGAACTATGGAAATTATAGATAAATTAGAACCAAAAGCAAGAGGTGTGTATTCTGGTGCAATTGGTTTTTTAAGTTGTCATGGTACAGCAGATTTAAACATTGTGATTCGGACTGCAATTTTAACAGATCAACAAACTTCTATAGGTGTGGGTGGGGGAATTGTAATTTTATCAAACCCCCAAGCAGAATTAGCAGAAATGTTGTTAAAAGCGGAAGCTGTAGTTGATGCTTTAAAGATAATTTGATAATTAGCAACTACTTCTAGCGAAAAACATTAGGCAATAAATAAGTAGCTCCTGTATATAAAATATAAAAAGCGAAGCCAAAAAACAAAGTATTCAAAACAGTAGCTACATAGCCAATACACATCAATATTCCATCAGATTCGATGGTTGCGACTGCTAAAATTAACATTCCCACAGCAGGAATAGGATTAGTAGCAGGGGGATATGGGGACATTAATAATATTGCTAACCAGGTTAGACACATCCCATTAAACCGCCAAGTTAATTGATTTTCAGCAATTTTCTGGAGGCGTGGACGGGTGATTTTTTCTAAGATTCTGGTTACACGCTGTAAATTTCGCAACAGTGTTTGAGCAAACCAATCAGGGAATTTAAGGGAGGCAATTTTTTTAGGAAGCCAGGGTGTACGCCTTCCCAGTGCCATTTGTCCTGACATTAATAAGCAAGCTACACCTAGAGGAGTGCTTAACCCTGGTGGTGTTGGTAACAAGAAGGGTAATACCAATAATGCAATCACTAAGCTAAAACCCCGTTCTGATGTTTCTGAAATCACGTCACCCAAAGTCAGTGGTTTTTCAGCTAAATGTTGCAATAATAATTTAATATCTTGAGAAAATTTTAGGGGCATAAAATCCTATTGAATCATCAACCAATACTATAATCACATATTTCTCCATTGGCAATTTTCGTAGTTTATTGGTTACGGGTGAATGGATGATGTTGATTGATATTAAATTTCAACAGCTACAGCATCACAAAGTATATGATTATGTTCACTTACTGAGTATATTTAATGTTATACTATAGTGATCCGATTTGATTCCTGCAATTATTTGTGTAGGCAGGTAAAAGGTTTTTAGATAATTTTGGTGTAGGAAGTTTTGTTCAATAATCAAATAGGATTCCTATATTGTTCTTACCAATTACCTATTACCTATTACCAATTACCCATTACCTATTACCTATTACCCATTACCCTTTTCTTTAGGAATAACCAACACTTTATCAACTCTATTTCCATCCATATCCATAACTTCAATTCTCATATTTTCCCATTCAAAATGATCTGCTGCTGCGGGAATACGCCCTAAATGAGTAATAACTAAACCGCCTAAAGTTTGAAAATTACCTCTTTCTTCTATTGCCAATTCTTCTATATCAAAAAGTTCAAAAAACTCCTCTACTGGTAACATCCCATCTACCAACCAAGAACCATCTTCTCTTTGCACTGCTTGGGGTTCTTCCTGTCCAGGTTGTGCAGGAACATCACCGACAATTTCACTCATAATATCATTGAGCGTTACTAGTCCTTGAATGACTCCATATTCATCAACTACTAAAGCAATATGAGTGGCGGTTTGTTTAAATAACTCTAAAACTTTTAAACCCTTGGTACTTTCGGGGACAAATATGGGTTGACGTAATCCTATTGTTAAATCAAAAGGTTCATGGCGTAAACTCCTGGCTAATAAATCAGTCACAGGAATAACACCTAAAACATGATCAAGTCCCTCTTGACATACGGGATAACGAGAATAGGCACTCTCAGACATTTTGTGACGGTTTTCTTCTGGGGAGTCTTCCAAGTCTAACCAAACAATATCCGGGCGGGGTGTCATTAGAGAACTCACAGGGCGATCGCCTAAACGAAAAACCCTCTCTACCATATCCTGTTCCGCTTCTTCAAAAGTCCCCGCTTCTGTTCCCTGTTCTATTAAAATCTTGATTTCTTCTTCTGTAACTTGCGGTTCTTGAGAAGGTCTAACTCCTAAAATTCGCAATACTGTTTCTGTGGAAACACTTAAAAGATAAACCACAGGAGAAGCTAATGCCGCTAAAGCCCGCATGGGAAGGGCTACAGATGAGGCTATTTTTTCTGGGTTGTTTAATGCTAACCGCTTGGGTACAAGTTCACCGACAATTAATGATAAATAGGTGATGACTAAAACCACCACTCCAAAAGCAATAGGTTGGCTATAATCTGCCAAAAAAGGAACTAACTGAACATATCTCTCTAGCCTTTGGGCAATGGTAGCACCACCGAAAACACCATTGAGAATATTAATCAGTGTAATCCCTACCTGCACCAGAGATAAAAAATGATTAGGAGACTCTGCCAGTTGCAGTGCAGCTTGGGCGTTGAGGTTTCCTTGATTGGCTAGTTGCTGTAATCTGACCTTACGGGCGGAAACTATGGCCATTTCAGACATGGAAAACACGCCGTTGGCAAGAATTAGCACCAAAATGATTAAAATTTCAATAGTGATAGATGACATTTTGTTTTGGAAGGAGTTCAAGGAGTCAGGAGTCAGGAGTCAGGAGGCAGGAGAAGAAGAAGCAGGGGAGCAGGGAGCAGGGGGAAATTATTTGTATTTTCCCAATCACCAGTCCCCAGTCCCCAGTCACCAATCACCAGTCCCTAATCACCAATCACCTAAAATGGTTTACATATAACTACAATCTAGATTTTCCCACTTTTCCAGACTTCTCACGCTAGTAACACTTATGGCTTTTTCTTCTATTGTGCGTGCTTTGGCGCGATCGCCTCTCACCACCGAACTAAACACTAAACTCAAAAAACATCAAGAATTGCGGTTAAATGGCATTTCTCGCTTACCCAAGGGTTTAGTTACTTCCGCTTTGGCTCATCCTGAGGGTAGGGATTTATGCGTGATCTGTGCCACTCTGGAAGAAGCTGGACGGGTTTATGCCCAAATGGAAGCGATGGGATGGAATACTGTACATTTTTACCCCACTTCGGAAGCTTCCCCCTATGAACCTTTTGACCCAGAAACTGAGTTAAGTTGGGGTCAAATGCAGGTTTTGGCAGATTTGATTAGTAGTGGCATTCCGAATAAAAATACAGCTATTGTTGCTACTATAGGGGCGCTACAACCACATCTACCACCCCTAGAGGTATTTAAATCTTTTTGTCTCTCTTTACAAAAGGGGATGGAATATGATTTAGATGAGTTTAGTGAAAAAATTACCGCTTTAGGTTATGAACGGGTTTCTTTAGTAGAAACTGAAGGTCAATGGAGTAGACGAGGGGATATTGTTGATGTTTTTCCCGTATCTTCTGAGTTACCAGTCCGTTTAGAATGGTTTGGGGATGAAATTGAAAAAATTCGGGAATTTGACCCCTCTACCCAACGTTCTGCTTTAGATAAGATTAATCAAATTTCTCTTACTCCTACTAGCTTTGCGCCGATTGTTTTAGCAGCATTAAAAAATCATCCCAATTTTACAACTATTGTAGAGACGTTTCATGAAACTGCTCTACAGGAATCGGAATTACAATCATTAGAAGGAAGTAGAAGATTTTTAGGTTTAGCTTTTAATAAACCCGCTTCAATTTTAGATTATTTACCTGAAAATACCCTCATTGCTATTGATGAGGTAGAACAATGTCATGCCCATAGCGATCGCTGGGTAGAAAATGCTGATGAACAGTGGGGAATGGTGACTGGGGAAGAATCTTATCGAGTTTCTAAAATTCATAAAACTTTTGATGAATGTTTGGCGGAAATTAGCAGTTTTCACAAATTTCACAAGTTATATTTATCAGAATTAGCGGAAGAAAATAGCGGTACTAATTTAGCGAGTAGACCTTTACCTGTTACACCTCATCAATTTGCTAAATTAGCAGAAACCCTCAGACAAGAAAGAGAAAGAAAATTTGCAGTTTGGTTAATTTCTGCTCAACCTTCCCGTTCTGTAGCTTTACTGCAAGAACATGATTGTCCTGCCCAGTTTATCCCTAATCCTCGTGATTATCAAGCAATTGATAAACTACAAATCAATCATACACCAGTTGCCCTGAAATATTCCGGTTTAGCAGAATTAGAAGGTTTCATTTTACCTTCTTTTCGGATTGTTATTGTTACAGATCGCGAATTTTACGGACAACATTCTTTAGCTAATTTTGGTTATGTTCGTAAACGTCGTCAAGCTAAATCTAAACAAGTTGATCCGAATAAATTAAGACCAGGTGATTTTGTTGTTCATCGTAGTCACGGCATTGGTAAATTTATCAAATTAGAAAGTTTGACAATTAATCATGAAACCCGTGATTATATAGTTGTTCAATATGCTGATGGTGTGCTGAGAGTTGCGGCGGATCAAGTTGGTTCTTTGTCTCGGTTTAGAACTAATGCTGATAACCCCCCAGCATTACATAAAATGACGGGTAAAGCTTGGGAAAATACTAAAAACAAAGTTAGAAAATCTATTAAAAAATTAGCGGTAGATTTGCTAAAATTATATGCTGCCCGTTCTCAACAACAAGGTTTTTCTTATCCCCAAGATATGCCTTGGCAAGCAGAAATGGAAGATTCTTTTCCCTATCAACCTACCACAGATCAACTCAAAGCTGTGCAAGATGTCAAGCGGGATATGGAAAGTGAAAGACCGATGGATCGCTTAGTGTGTGGTGATGTGGGTTTTGGGAAAACTGAAGTAGCAATTAGGGCAATTTTTAAAGCTGTTACTGCTGGTAAGCAAGTGGCACTTTTAGCCCCAACGACAATTTTAACTCAGCAACATTATCACACCATTAAAGAACGGTTTTCACCTTATCCTGTGAATGTCGGTTTATTAAATCGTTTCCGCAGTGCAGAAGAAAAACGCAACATTCAAAAACGTCTAGCGACTGGAGAATTAGATATTGTTGTAGGAACACATCAATTATTAGGAAAAGGTGTGCAATTTAAAGATTTAGGACTTTTAGTAATTGATGAAGAACAAAGATTTGGTGTCAATCAAAAGGAAAAAATCAAGAGTTTAAAAACACAAGTTGATGTGTTAACTTTATCAGCAACTCCTATTCCTAGAACCTTATATATGTCTTTATCTGGGATTCGGGAAATGAGTTTAATTACCACACCACCCCCAACCAGAAGACCAATTCAAACTCATTTAGCACCTTTAAACCCGGAAATTGTTAGAAGTGCAATTAGACAAGAATTAGATAGAGGTGGACAGGTTTTTTATGTCGTTCCCAGAGTCGAAGGAATTGAAGAAACAACAGCAAAATTAAGGGAAATGATCCCAGGGGGAAGATTTGCGATCGCCCACGGTCAAATGGATGAAAGTGAGTTAGAATCAACTATGCTCACCTTTAGCAACCATGAAGCTGACATCTTAGTTTGTACCACAATTATCGAATCTGGTTTAGATATTCCGCGAGTGAACACCATCTTAATTGAAGATGCTCATCGTTTTGGTTTATCGCAATTATATCAATTAAGAGGACGAGTAGGACGAGCAGGAATCCAAGCTCACGCATGGTTATTTTACCCCAAACAAAGAGAATTATCCGATGCAGCTAGACAAAGATTAAGAGCAATTCAAGAATTTACTCAACTCGGTTCTGGTTATCAACTAGCAATGCGAGATATGGAAATTCGTGGTGTAGGAAACTTGCTTGGTGCTGAACAATCTGGTCAAATGGATGCCATCGGATTTGATTTGTACATGGAAATGTTAGAGGAAGCGATTCGAGAAATTAGAGGTCAAGAAATACCCCAGGTTGAAGATACCCAAATTGACCTGAATCTCACTGCATTGATTCCTTCAACCTACATTACCGATATAGATCAAAAAATGAGTGCTTACCGTGCGGTTGCAACAGCAAAATCTCAAGAAGAATTAAAAGGAATTGCCGCAGAATGGACTGATAGATATGGTGCAATTCCTGTTCCTGCAAATCAACTTTTACGGGTGATGGAATTAAAACAATTAGCGAAAGCTTTAGGATTCAGTCGCATTAAACCAGAGAATAAACAGCATATAGTTTTAGAAACTCCAATGGAAGAACCTGCTTGGAATTTGTTAGCAGAAAAGTTAACAGACTCGATGCGAAATCGCTTTGTTTATTCTCAAGGAAAAGTAACAGCGAGGGGTTTAGGAGTATTTAAAGCTGAACAACAATTACAGACATTAATTGATGTTTTTTCTAAAATGCAAGGAGTTATTCCTGAAGTAGCTTTAGTCTAGTTTTTGTAGTTTTAGTAGGTTGGGTTGACGCAAGAAAACCCAACATAATTAAGCTGTTGGACATTTAACTTGCAATCAAAATCTCAAATTAAAACTCTTGTGGGGTGGGCATCCTGCCCGCCCTAGTTATGCAAATTAAAGGGGAGCATCCCAATTTTGAAAAAATAACCGCAGCAACACCAAAAACTCTCTTAAACTCTCTTCCCTTTGTGTCCTTTGCGTTCTTTGCGGTTCATTCATATTAGGACTTTGTAGCAATTCAAAGATTAGCAAAAAATCAAATTACAAATTTGGTACAAATTTGGGATGCTCCCAATTAAAGGTTTATTAGCTTAATACTGTTGTTGGGTTTTGTGGGTTGCGCTATCGCTTAACCCAACCTACTATAAAATAAACATCTCAATTAATTAAATAAAATTTCCATAGAGGTGACAATGGTTGTACAACTACTCAGACACCAATTTACAGTGAAGCAATTTCACAAAATGGCTGAATCTGGTATTTTATCAGAAAATGATCGAGTCGAACTAATTCGGGGGGAAATGATTGATATGTCACCTATTGGTACAAGACACTCAGGTTGTGTAAACAGATTAGTTAATCTTCTCATTCAGCTTCTCGGTAAAAAAATCGTGCTTTCAGCCCAAAATCCTGTAGAATTAGATGAAATTTCCGAACCACAACCAGATATAGCATTATTAAAACCCCGTCCAGATTTTTACAGCAATGCACACCCTCAACCAGAAGATATATTTTTATTAATAGAAGTTGCTGATACAACTGTAAAATATGATCGCCAAGTTAAAATTCCCTTGTATGCAGAAGCAAATATTTCTGAAGTTTGGTTAATAGATGTTAATCAGGAAATAATAGAAGTATATCGCCATCCTCACCAGGGAATTTATCAAGATATGCAAACTTTAGAGAAAAATCAAAGTTTATCAATTTTCGCTTTTCCTGGTGTGAGTATCAATGTAAGTGAGATATTTTAAAGAAGTTGGGTATTTGTTTTATTAGCAATGAAGGTTATGCACTTTTAATTACCGGAGAGCAATAGTTTTTCAGTCAGTTAATTCAGACCTTATCTTTGGGCAACTCGCATTAACAGAAATAGACCAACTCCCAAACCAAACAAGTTAGGCAACCAAGCACCGACAACGGGAGAAAGAATTTCTGCCTGTGCTAAAGCCCCAGAAACTGATAATAATAAGTAATAACTAAAAATCACGATCACACTAATACCAAAACTCGTACCTCTACCAGTACGTTGAGGTATAGTTCCCATCGCCGAACCCACTAAACCAAAAATAATACAAACAAAGGGAAAGGCAATTTTTTGTTGAATCCGCACTTCTAATTTTCTAATTCTTTGGGGATTACCTGCTAAACGTTCAATTTTTAATTGTTCTAGGGCTTGAGAAATATTCATTTCTCCATAATCTCGACTATTTTCTGCAACATTTAAAGGCGTGCGGGGAAGTTGCAATTGTTGATGTTCAAAGCGCAAAATATTCCGATAAGAACGGTCTGGTGCAACCAAATAAATTGTACCATTATAAAAATCCCAAACTTGTTGAGTAGGATTCCATGCAGCAGATTCGGAAACTAAAATTTGATTAACTCCTTCTCTAGAACGGTCGATAATTGTTAAACCTTTCATTTGCTTACCGTCAAATTGATCGGCATAAAACAAGCGAGATAAGATTTTATTTGTGCTACCATCTGCTGCTTTTTCTTCCCGGTATTCAGGATAATAAATATTTTGTTGTTTAAATGATGGTTTGTCTGATTGCAGTGCTTGTTCTAAAGTTCGAGTTGCTTCATAATTGGCGGCTGGGGCTATTTGTTCATTAAATACATAAGTCATACCTGTGACTAAACTACTTAATAAAACAGCCGTGAATACCATCCGATATACACTTACACCACATCCCCTTAAAGCAATTAGTTCACTTTCACTAGATAACTTGCTGTAAGTCATCAACGTAGCGAGTAAGGTGGACATGGGGAAAGAATAAACCATTACATAAGGTAATTTTAAGACAAAAACCTTGAGAGCGATATTAATTGGTAATCCAGATTCTACGACTTTTCGTAATAATTCAAATAAACTATCAATGGCTAAAACTACAGAAGTAAATGCCCCAACTCCAAATAAAAAAAGCGGGAGTAACTGCGTCGCCAAATAACGATCCATAATCGAAAAAGGCAGCAGTGAATTAAGGGTATAGAAAGATTTAATTTGCTTAGATGCCATAAGAGGAGTTAAAAATAAAAATGTCAGGAGTCGTAGGGGCGAAGCATTCGGAAAATAAGCTGTGATAAAAATTGATAATTGGTCGTCCGAATGCTTCGCCCTTACAGGAAAATAAGCTGTGATAAAAATTGATAATTGGTCGTCCGAATGCTTCGCCCTTACAGGAAAATAAGCTGTGATAAAAATTGATAATTGGTCGTCCGAATGCTTCGCCCTTACAGGAAAATAAGCTGGGATAAAAATTGATAGGTCGTCCGAATGCTTCGCCCTTACAGGAAAATAAGCTGGGATAAAAATTGATAGGTCGTCCGAATGCTTCGCCCTTACAGGAAAATAAGCTGGGACAAAAATTGATAGGTCGTCCGAATGCTTCGCCCTTACAGGAAAATAAGCTGGGACAAAAATTGATAGGTCGTCCGAATGCTGATGCTTCCAGCACGCTTCGGGAACGCCCGTACAGGAGTCAGAAGTCAGAAAAAAAATAATTATTACCAATTACCAATTACCTATTCCCTATTCCCTATTTTTAAACATTAAAATTATCACCTAAATAATATTGTCGAACAAGGGGATTATTATAAAGTTCATCGGCAATACCAAAAGCGAGAATTTGCCCTTCCCGCATAATGTAGGCACGATCAGTAATAGCGAGAGTTTCGCGGACATTGTGATCTGTAATTAAAATGCCCATACCGCGATCGCGCAGTTGTGCTACAATTTGCTGAATTTCTGAAACTGCTATAGGATCAACTCCGGCAAAGGGTTCATCCAAAAATAAAAATTTTGGACCTTGTCTACCTGCTGCTAAAGCCCTGGCTAATTCTGTCCGTCGTCGTTCACCTCCAGAAAGTTGAATACCTTTACTATTGGCAACTTTTTCTAAGCGAAACTCTGTTAATAAATCACCCAACCGGCTTGACCATTCCCTACGTGGCACATTAGTTTGTTCTAAAACCAAGAGAATATTATCTATAACAGACAGTTGCCGAAATACACTAGCTTCCTGTGCCAAATAGCCAATACCCAATCTAGCTCGTTTGTGCATTGGCATTCCCGTAATATCTAAATTATCTAACCACACCCTACCCTGATTAGGTTTTTCTAAACCTGTGGCAATATAAAATGTTGTGGTTTTACCAGCACCATTGGGTCCAAGTAAACCAACAATTTCACCTTGGGCTACAGAAAGATTAACACGATTGACAATGACTCGCTTGCCATAAGATTTATGAATATTTTCTAAAACAATTTTCACTATTCGCGTTTTTGTGGTAATGAATACTAATTTTAACGCTTGAGGGGTGGTGTTCTGGGCGCTGGTTTAGCGGTTTGTCCACTCATATCACCATCATCCACCATGTAAACAGATTCTACCTGACGATTGGACTGAGGTAAGGCGATAAATCGACCTTCGTCAATTAAATAAGTGACTCTTTCTGCCCTAATACTGTTATTACCTTGTTGCAAAATATAGACGTTGCCACTGAAATCAATGCGTCGTTCTTTGCTAAAGTATTGTGCTTGGGCGGCTGTGGCTTGTATTTGACGTGCAGGATACAACATCTGCACGTTACCGCGAGCAGTAATTACTTGAGCTTTAGCATCATATTCTTGGACATCCGAGCGAATAGTCAGGGGACGGTTTCCCCCAGAAGATTGGGCTGTAGCGGTGGGAAGTTGGTTAGTAAGGGTAACTGTACCCAAGAGGGCTACAGGCAGCATTACAGCTAATCCTAGACGGAGCATCTGTGATTTTAGGCAGTGATAGGGACTTGTCATAGCAATTTGTGATAGAAGTTTTCAGGTTATAGCAGGTGACTGGGGACTGGGGACTGGTGACTGGTGACTGGGGACTGGGGACTAGTGGCAGATTTACAAACCTGTTTGTTTCCAAGTTTGATCACAAGTTTGATCACAAGTTTTATTATCTGTTTGTGAACTACCATTTTGGCAGTTGCTTGATATTCTAATTTGGAGGTTTGACGGTTTCCTGCATCCAAAGGTTTCTTTATTGGTAGGTTTTCACCTTGCTGATACCACCAAATACTCTGACTCTTGTACGGGTTTAGCTTTTGCTAAACCCCTACTCACTCCTGAAAACTGCTATTCTTTGATCATAGAAATTTGGGGTAAAGGCAAGGCTATATTTTCACCCACATCACCACCAGCGATTTTTTCTATATCAACTTGTTGAAGTGCCTTTAAAAACTCCACACTCTCAAGTAATAATTTTTCCACATTGATACCGCAATAATAGTCTGGGTAACGACGGAGACGATTAGAACCTTCTCCTAATAAGATCATTGCTCCTCTTATGTTGCCATTACCCAGGTGATATAAGGCTACAGCAATTTGCAAAATACCTTGATACAAAGTTTTATCTGGCTCTGTTGCTTCAATCCACAGAGCTTCTAGGGTGTCATGACAAGCGTAGAACTGTCCAGAGTTGAACTGTTCTACTCCTTGCCAAAACTCTTGGGGCAGGTTTTCACTCATCTACTATTAACCCATACTATCCCGCACTTCTTTGATGGCTTCCATAGAAATTTCCTGTTTGTCACCAGCAAAATCATTTTCTGGAGTCAGGAATAGCATACAGTGACATTCTTTGCGTTCTCGCATGGGTACGCAAGGACAGTTCCAATAAGCTGCGTTAACTTCCGCTTCTTTATCTTCATAGTGACGACAAGGACACAAAGGCGCACCGAGATCGTCTTTATGTTTGGCTAAACCTTCGATAACAACTGCTGTCACGGAAGATTCAGAACAAAAGAAAGTTCCAGTGCGTTTGGCGTATTGTTCGGAAAAATGACGCATTGCCTCTAAGCTTTTATCACTGGCTTTTGTGCTAGGTTCTGAATTTATCATTGGATCGGCTTTGATAATTTAAATATTTCCTTGCATTGTACAACAGCAAGGAGTCAGGAGTCAGGAGTCAGGAGTCAGGAGTTTTTGATTTTTGATTTCTGTTCCCTAAAATGAAGTTAATGGTTTTTGCAGTTGCAGTTGTAGTTCTTGTTCACTTTGCAAAATGATACCGGGGTAATCTAGATTAATGACCTTATGTTCTGGGGATGATTGGGTATTTTCCCATAACACCCAACGACTACCTTGGGGTAATTTAGAGATGGTGAGGGGGTTTTGAGTCAGCCAAATTAAAGGATGGTTTTCTGGTGGTGTATTTGCGTCTTCTAGGGGGTTGGTTGCTGCTAAGGTTTCGAGAATGATGGTATCACCTTTGACTACTCCTGTGGCTGCTGTCCAAAGTTGTACTTGTAATTTTTGTCTTTGTGCGTAAAAATACAAGGATGCAGCGGCAATGACAGCTTGTTCAAATTGCTCTTCTTGCCATTTGGCGGCACTATCAAGGGCAATTATCACTTCTTTTCCACCTGTAATAATTTCTAATTCTCTTACTCGTAATTCTCCGTAACGGGCGCTGGTACGCCAATGGATGAGACGGGTAGGATCACCGATACGATAAGGACGCAGCGATCGCACTAATCCTGATGTGGCTAATTGTAAGGGTTTTCCTCGCGGATCGTTTCTTTCGCTGTCGTCTTGGCCAATTTCATCTACTAAAGGACAATTGCTAAGGGGTAATACTGTGGGATAAACGATGGCGATCGCTTTACTTTCTCTTTGACGACGACACCAAAATAAACCCCAGGGCGCACCTGTAGCTAATTCTACTTTATCCCATCTGTATAATCCTCGGCGTTGGGTAGGGTGGTAGTATTGCCAACGATAACTATTTTGTGCTTCAATGGTATCAATAGGATTTTTAATTGGTTTGCCTAAAATAAAGGGAAGTATATCGCTGACTTGTAATAAAGTTACAGGTTTTGGGGTGGGGTTATAGATTTCTATTTCAATGTTGAGTTCGTCTCCCACGGTGACAGGTGGGATGGGAGAGCGTTTGATGATCAGATGTTTGAGCGATCGCGGTGCTAAAAATATTGATACACCTAATAAAGCCAAACATACGCCACTAATTACATATAACCAGCCCGCCATTGTGTTAATAGCAGCACCTAAATAACAAACTGCAATACCGACTAATACCCAACCGCCATAACTTGGTGTAGATGCGCGAGTTTCTAACCAATTAGTGATGTTTTTAGTGATGTTCATAATTTTAGGTGACAGGTGACAGGTGACAGTAAGAAGAGGAAGAAAGTTAGTTTGATTAGTTAGCTATAGTTTCTTTTTTAACTCAAAACTAGCGGAAATGTACAGTATTTTGAAGTTAAATAGGACTTACGGAAGATGTGACTGAAAACCTTATTCTTGGGTAGGGGTAATTCATGAATTACCCCTACTTTCGTTCTCTTTTGCGTAAGTCCTGTTAAATAGGAAATTTGTGAGAACTAGAACTGCGGTATATTATTAAGATATAGGACGGAGGTGGAAGATAAATTTATGCAGTTAGTCAGCCGGGAATATATAGAAATTGCTGCTGATGTGCGGAGTGGAAAACCCCGTATTGCTGGTACTCGTATAGCGGTAGAAGATGTAGCAGTGCTGCATTTAAAGCTGGGGTATTCATTGGTAGAGATAGCTGGTAAATATGATCTATCCCTGGCATCTGTTTATGCAGCAATGGCTTATTATTTTGATCATCAAGATGAAATTAATGAACGTAAAGTACAAGAGGATGAATTAGTTGAGGTATTTAAACAAAATCATCCTTCACGTCTTCAAGAGAAACTGAAACAGTTGAGAAATGAGTGAAAAAATTCGCTTTCATTTAGATGAAAATGTTGATCCTGCGATCGCTCTTGGGTTGAGTCGATATGGAATTGATGTGACAACAACTAACAATGTGGGATTACGCACTCAATCAGATCAAGCACAGTTCAAGTTTATTCAAGAAACACAGCGAGTTCTGTTTACCCAAGATGCAGATTTTTTGATTATTGCTAGTAGTAGGTTTGATCATCCAGGGATTACTTACTGCAAGAAAGGAACTCGTTCAATTGGTGAAATTATTGAAGCTTTAGTTTTGATTTATGAAGTGATGACACCGGAAGAGATGTTGGGATATATTGAATTTTTGTGAAATAAAATAAATGTTGATAAGCTGACATATTAAAACATGGTAATTTAAATTACAAAACAAAAATAGTTTTTAAAAACATGAAAATCATCACAATTAATATTTTGTTTAAACTGAATTATTGGACACAAAGACGAGATTTATTGGTTGAGGGTTTAAAATCTGAAAATCCTGATATCATTGCTTTACAAGAAGTTAGTTTAACAGAAGATACTGCTGCTTGGATTGCAGAACAATTAAATATTCCTTATATTTATAAAGCTGTTCCTCAAGATGTCAATAATAGTGATTTACCCTTTGGTTTAGCTATTCTCAGTCGTTTTCCGATTACAAAAACCGCAGCATTGAATTTAGAACATCAGGGAAGAATTGCCCAATATGCCCAGGTTCAGTTAAATGATAACACATCTATTGTTATTTGCAATGGTCATTATTTTTGGCATCCTGGTTCACATAAAAAACGCAATTAACAAATAAAGTTAATGTTAGATTGGTTAGCGGAGTTTGGTGAGGAAGTACCTGTTATCTCTGTGGGAGATTTTAATGGTACTCCTGATACTTCGGGAATTAAATTAATTAAAGAAAAATATCGGTCAGCTTATGAAGTATATCATGGAAGTGAGCCAGAATATACTTGTCCCACACTTTTAGGTCAAGACAAACTGAGTTGGATGAAGAGATTAAAATATTTTTGGAGACGTTTGATTTTTGATAGAAGTTGGAAACCTTGGAAGGGGACTTTAGATTATATTTTTATTAATCAGCGTTTACAGGTGCGAGAATGTCGAGTTATTCTGAATCAACCAGCAGTGAATAATCGTTATCTTTATCCTTCGGATCATTTTGGGATTGTTGCAGATTTGGAAATTTTTGATAGTTAGATTTTTTTATTTCACGCAGAGACGCGGAGGCGCAGAGAGAGATTAAGAGGTATTATTATGTTAGAGATAAGGGTGGAATTATGACAATTATTAGTGATTTAAGCATATAATCTTACCATCAGTCATCTTCATTTTGAATAGCTGCACCATTAATATATTCCCAAGCTGGTGATTCATCAATATAAGGAAGACTAAAAAACTCCTCCAGTGTCATCTTTCCTAAAGGAGTAACTTTACTTTCTACTAACCCAATATTGTTAATCATCAGGTTTCCATCTTATGTATCTTGTGTAAATCTTATCACCTTTTTTCTCTTTGCGTCTCTGCGTCTCTGCGTGAGAAAACTTTTTAAAACTTTCTTAAAACTCTTATATCAATCCCTTGGGATTCTAACTAAATTTACCAAAAACTCAAAACACTGTCAAGAGCGATCGCCCAAACAACCAAAACTCGTTAAATAATTGATAACATTATCAATAATATTGATAATAGAGGGGGGATTATTGACACAAAACTTTTTTTCAGGTATTTCGGGAAATCAGATTTACGTAAAATTAAAGCTCAAAATTATATTTTATGCTTGATTATCTTGACTATTAAACAACTTATTTAGGTGATATTTTAATTTCCACTTTTTGATTTAAAGCTGCTGCAATTCGAGCTAACATAGACAAAGAATGTCCCTCATAATCTGCATCTTCTAATCTAGCAATCACTGACTGAGTAGTACCAACTAAATCAGCTAACTGTTTTTGAGTTAGTCCAGCTTGTTTCCGAGCATCGTAAATGATTTGAGATACTTGAGCATTTAATGAAGATTCTCTCACCATCTCTTGTAATTCTGGATCTTCTTTCATCATTTTGTGAATAATTTTCACTGCATCATTAGTTTTCTTCATCTGCTTCTTCCTCTTGTTCAGTATAAGTATGAATTTCTGGATTGAGTACAAATAAATTCTTATATTTTAATGCTAAATCAATGTCTTTCTCTGAAACTTGATTATCTTCTTTAATCATGGCATGAGCTAAAATCACCACATTTTGTCCATGAAAAAAATAGAGGATTCTATACTGTACTTTAACGTGCTTCGCTCTTAACTCATAAATCCCATCTCTCAAAAAATCTGCTGCTGGTCTTCTTAATTCAAAACCATACTCGGCTAATTGTTCAATTCTCGCAATACAGTTTGCATATCCTTTGCGATCTTGTTTGATTAGTTTTTTTAACCAATTTAAAACAGGAACTTCTCCTCTATCGTCCTGAAAGAAAATGATTTGCGTTTCTGGCATTGTTGAGGATGGATTTACGTTTATTATTAATTATATAGCAAAAATGCGATTAATACTTTTACTCTGTTAACCTTTCTTCTCTTTGCGTCTTTGCGTCTTTGCGTGAGAAAACTTTTTAAAACTTTTTTAAAACTCTTATATCAATCCCTTGGGATTTTAACTAAATTTACCAGAAACTCAAAACACTGTCAAGAGCGATCGCCCAAACAACCAAAACTCGTTAAATAATTGAGAACATTATCAATAATAATGAGAATAGAGGGGGGTTTATTGACACAAAACTTTTTTTCAGGAATTTATAATAGAACGCAGATAAACGCAGATGCATACAAATAAAAAATAAGGGTGGGTTTAAATTTCCCACCCTGGATAAATTAGCGTTTAGCTAACTTCTTCGCCATTTTGCGGAGACGAATAGATTGGGGAGTTACTTCTACCAACTCATCGGGTCCGATGTACTCCAATGCTCTTTCCAAACTCATTTCTACAGGTGCTTGCAATTGTACGAGTTCATCACCACCGGATGCACGGTGGTTAGTTAACTGCTTGGTTTTGCAAACGTTCAATTCTAAGTCTTGAGGACGGTTGTGTTCACCGACAATCATGCCTTTGTACACCTTTGTTCCAGGAGTAATAAAGAATGCTCCTCTATCTTCAGCGTTCTTCATGGCGTAGAATGTGGAAACGCCTTCTTCAAAAGATATCAGAACGCCTTTGTTACGGGCTTCAATATTTCCTGTGATGGGACGATAATCAAGGAAACTGTGGTTCATGATACCTTCACCACGGGTCATCCGCATAAATTCACCACGGAAACCAATCAAACCACGGGCAGGAATCACAAATTCTAATTGTGTGCGATCGCCAACACCGGGTTGCATATCTTGCATTTCCCCTTTCCGTTGTCCTAAACGTTCAATACAGCTACCTACTGCATCGCTGGGAACGTCTAAAACTAATAATTCAAAAGGTTCGCAAGGTTGGCCACTGACTTCGCGGTAAATTACTTGAGGCTGGGAAACTTGGAACTCGTAACCTTCCCGACGCATGGTTTCAATTAAGATACCCAGGTGTAATTCACCCCGTCCAGAAACGTGGAACTTATCAGGGGAGTCGGTTTCTTCCACTCTTAAAGCTACGTTGGTTTCTAATTCCCGGAACAAGCGATCGCGCACTTGACGAGATGTAACCAGTTTACCTTCTTGACCTGCAAAGGGTGAATCGTTTACCCAGAAGGTCATCTGCAAAGTTGGTTCATCCACTTTAATTAATGGTAACGCTTGGGGTTCATTAGGATCGGTAATAGTTTCCCCAATGTAAGCATCAGCAAAACCAGCTACCGCCACAATATAACCAGCAGAAGCTTCTTCTAATTCCACTCGCTTCAAGCCTTCAAATCCCATCAACTTGGAAATTTTCGACTTGACAATATTACCACTTTCTGTTATCAAAGCTGCTTGTTGTCCAGCGCGGATCGTACCGTTATGGATTCTACCAATAACAATCCGTCCCAGATATTCAGAATAATCCAGGGTGGTAACTTGCAATTGCAGAGGTTTGTTAGCATCACCCACAGGTGCGGGAACATGACGGAGGATAGCCTCAAACAAAGGCTGCATATCTACCGCTTCTGCTTCCAAAGTTTCCTTGGCATAACCAGCCATCCCGGAAGCGAACAGATAAGGGAAATCACACTGATCGTCATCTGCACCTAATTCCAGGAACAGATCCAAAACCTTATCAACGGCTACATGAGGATCAGCCTTAGCGCGGTCAATTTTGTTGATAACAACAATAGGACGCAGACCTTTTTCTAAAGCTTTTTTCAGTACAAAGCGGGTTTGGGGCATTGGTCCTTCATTTGCATCAACAATGAGAATGCAACCATCAACCATGCCTAATACCCGTTCTACCTCTCCACCGAAGTCAGCGTGTCCAGGGGTATCAACAATATTGATCAGGGTATCTTTATATTTAACCGCCGTATTTTTGGAAAGAATAGTAATTCCCCGCTCTCTCTCCAGATCATTGGAGTCCATCACACAATCCGGAACGTCTTCGCCTTCGCGGAAAATGCCGGACTGTTTGAGGAGAGCATCAACCAGGGTGGTTTTACCGTGGTCAACGTGGGCGATAATGGCGACGTTACGAATTGGGAGCGTCATAAGAGCGTTGTTGTGTAATTTAGGGTTTTTAGATTTAATAGCTTAGTTAGCTTAGGGTTTGGTTGTTTTAACAGAAGTGGGGGTTTTTTGCCAGTTCTGTAACGAACCTTTAATAATTCTAACTCAATTGTCACAAAAATTGTTATTTTGACAGGAAATAGCAAGAGTGTTTTTGAGGTTTAGGGGTGGTTATTGGGGTTATCAATGACTAAACCTTCGTTAACTGCGGCATTATTCAATTCTTGATCAGCAGATACAAAAGTTAATGGATGCAAATTATTGGCTATGCAAAGATCATTAATAGCTTTAGCAGCAGCTAACTGAACTGCGTCATAACCCCGCCAACCGTGTTTTTCTGCTAAGGTCATAGCTGAATTAATAATAGTATCTGTAATTTCAATTACTTGATATTCAGATTGAATATCATTTTTTAATTGGGAATAAACTGTTGTAGCATCTGAAGATGAGATATTTCCACCCCTTGCACGTCTACTAATTGCCGCAGTAATTTCCACAGCAGTAATAGCAGCAATAAATACATTATTTTTGAAATTAGGATTACACAAACTCACAACCCAAGTAGAACCTATTTCCGCAACATAGCGTTTAACTAAAGCACTACTATCAAAGAAATAAACAGTCATTTAGCAGCGTTCCTCAATGATAGTTTGAGAAACAGGTTTACCTTGTACCTGAATGAGTGTTCTTTCCTGTGGTTGGGGAATGGGTTGTTTAATTTCTTTCACCAAACCAGAATTTAAAAGTGCTTGATAAAATTTTGTGGTTTGATCAGCTTGTGCTTTGTCAGTCAGATATATGTGAATAATCTGATTAAGCTGCTGTAGTTCATCCTGTTCTAAACTATTTAGCTGGTTAATAATTTCATTCAGAAGCGTTTGTGGCATAGGTTCTTAGTTTGTCACATCAGGATTTTCTATTATTTTAAACCGCCAAAAAGTATTCTCATAATAGTCATAATAGAAGTTAAGTGTACTTGAGATTTTTTAGGCGGAGGTTTTTGCCAGTTGTGTAAAGAACCTTTAATAATTCTAGCTTAATTGTTACAACAATTGTGATTTTGAGAGAAAATACCAATAGTGTTTCTTGGGGTTCATCGTCTAATCAACAGATTTTTCAGTAAAAATGTACTAAAAAATGAATTTAAAGTATAATAAATAGAGTATGTATTGTGTTTAATTTGCGAGTGTGATTATGATTGATTGTCTAACCGTAGCTCGCTACTTCATTATTAAAGCTTACCAAGACGGCATAGAAGCAGAAATGACAAATATGAAAGTACAAAAGCTGCTTTATTATGCCCAAAGTTTGCATTTAGTCATGTATGATCAACAATTATTTCCTGAAGAAATACAAGCATGGCGTTATGGTCCAGTTTGTCCACCTGCCTATAGATTTTATAGCGAATTTGAAGCTAAACAATTACCTATTCCTAGTCAAGAATCATTATCAGAAATATCTGAAGATTACAAACAACTTTTAGAAGAAGTATGGGAATATTTTGGTGGTTATCATGCTTATCGTTTAAGCGATATGACTCACTTAGAATTTCCTTGGAAAAAAGCACGTCAAGGTTTACCACCTCAAGCTGCTTCCACTACAGTCATTTTGTTAGAAGATTTAAAAGCATTAGGACATGAGAAATTAGATCAGATAGAAAGAGATCATCCATTTTACAAAGATGTAATGAGACAAGTTTTAAAAGATGCTTGTAATTCAGAAACATCAAATCGTGTTAAAAAAGGAGAAGTGCGTGACTGGCTTAACTCCCTTCTCGATTGAAAAAACCGATAATTTTCAGCGTTCTTTTAAAAAACTTGCCAAAGCTTACAGGTCTGATTTTGTCGAGTGTGTGGCACAAATTTTAGAAGATTTAATTGATGATCAATATCTGATAAATTCTCGCTATGAACCTTTACCGGTAAAAATTGAATTACCTGAAGGATGGTCATTTCATAAACTAGAATTTAAAGTCTCAAAAGGTGCATCTGGACAAATCAGATTAATGTATTTAGTGAATACAAATGATTGTATAATTAAACTGGTGTGGATTTATAGCCATGAACAATTTGCTAAACGTCCTGCCGATCAAGATTGGTTGTGTATACTTCCGTTAAACAATAATAATGACAACACTTTCCCCAAAATGATAGGTACTTGGTATGGCGAATTTGGTAGTGGGAAAGCAACTCTATCTATTATTGCACAAACAGGAGATACTTTTGATGGTACTTTAATTCATGAACACTGGTGGAATGGAACAGCTAAGATAACTATTAATGGAAAAATTAACTCTAATAAAACTACAATAATAATAAGAGAAATAAAAATTTTATCTGGTTATTGGAGACTTGGAGAAAATCAAGGTTATTTATCATCTGATAGTAAGCAAATATCTGGTACTGGGAAAGATAGAAAAGGTTCTTATTCATGGTTATTGAAAAGAATTGATTAAAAAAAATATTAAAATTGTGGAAAATAAATCTCTCTTATTCTTCTTCTCCTCTTCTCTTCCTTCGTGTTCTTCGTGTTCTTCGTGGTTCAATCCTTCCAAACCTCTAAAAAAACGAAAAATACCTAAAAATAACTTTTCTTATTCTTCTTTTCTTCTTCTCTTCCTCTCCTCTTCTATTCCTTCGTGTTCTTCGCTTCTTCGTGGTTCAATCCTTCCAAACCTCTAAAAAAACCAAAATACCCACTTAAAAAAATGCTAACAGAAAGATTCACCCAAGCATTAACCTACACGCACCAACTCCACGCAACCCAGATCAGAAAAGGTTCAGGAGTACCCTATATTAGCCACTTATTAGGAGTAGCCAGCATAGCCTTAGAATATGGTGCAAACGAAGATGAAGCGATCGCCGCATTACTACATGATGCCATAGAAGACCAAGGAGGAGCAGCCACCAGAGCAGAAATTCGTCATCGCTTTGGGGATAACGTCACCGCAATAGTTGACGGATGCACCGACGCAGACACCAACCCTAAACCCCCTTGGAAAGAACGCAAAGAAAAATATCTCGCTCATATTTCCACCGCTTCCCCTTCCGTGTTGCTGGTTTCCTGTGCAGATAAACTTTATAATACTAGGTCCATTCTTAAAGACTATCGTTTGATGGGTGATGCAGTCTGGGAAAGATTTAAAGCAGGTAAAGAAGGAACTTTGTGGTATTATCGCGCCTTAGTGGATGCTTTTAAGAAAACTAATAAAAATACTAAAATTATACCCTTGGTAGAAGAATTAGAACGAGTAGTAGTAGAAATAGAAACTTTAGTAAAGTAGGTGACTGGGGACTGGGGACTGGGG
>NZ_JACJUZ010000143.1:0-3850 GCF_014299995.1 Sphaerospermopsis sp. LEGE 00249
TTTGAAATTTCACCCGGAAAATGCACGCTTTTAGGAGTATACCCCTGAAAAATCCTGCACTGATTTCCTGATTTTCCACCTGAAACCCTTGATTTATCAAGGTTTTGAGTTTATTCAGCAAGCCCTAAATAAAAAACCCACTACAGAAATACTATAGCGGGTAAAGCAGTTATGGCGTAATGTAAAATTCAAACTTTAAATTCAAACTTTAAATTCAAACTTGAAAATCAAACTTTATTTAAGCCATTCCAAAACAGCTTCTTCCTTAGTATTGGTATTGCGAGAAGGTGTTTCCCGTTCAAACTTCATGTGAATAGAACGACTTTGTTCACCATCAGCAGCAACAGCCAAAATGGGGTAATCTATCAAACCATCTTGGAAAGACATCTGGAAGCGGAATGTACCATCGGGATTGAGTTTAATAGGACGACCACCAATAGTTACAGTTGCATCTGGTTCAGTTGCACCATATACAATTAATTCCGCATCAGCAATTAACCAGAATTTGCGGGGACGTTCTGGAACAGCAGAAGCGGAGAAACCGACCCCAGACATACCTACACCGGACATATTGATCCCGGATGCAGTGGGAACTGCCCACATACCTACACCAGATGGGAAGATGTAAGAACTGATAACTTGTTCTGGACGTACAGAACCGGCTACGTGCTGCATAGAACCGAACAGAGAACCAGCTACCCGTTGAGCTTCTGCTGATTCTGCCATACCAAAGATTTGGTCGTAAATGGGGTTGCCACCAGCACCCACCGCAGCGACTTTCTTAGCTGGGGGAACGAGTTCATACTTGGTCTTACCGCGTAGGTCTTCTTCAAAGTCTACGGCAATGAAGACATCTTCGATCCAGTCGGAAGGATAGACGGGGGGAATGTGAACCCTAGCAGAACGAGCTAATACCAACCAACCACCAATGGGGGTGCGATAACCGATATCAATTACATAATCGCGATCGCTCACAGGAATGGGTAAATACCATTCTCTCGCTAATTCATCCGCAGGATATTCTTGAATACTGTGGGGACTTTGATGATCTAAATCAATATCAGTAACATCATAAATCCGCAATGCTAATTGCTGTCCACCTTGACGACGCAACTCTTGTTTATGTTCATTGGGAATATCCCAGTATGTGTAAGCCCATTGTGGATCACGTGGTAACAACACAATGCGACTTTCACCATAACCACCTGGTAAATCTGCCAGTCCCTCATCCACATCAGCGAGAGAACCACCTGTACGATCTTCCTGACCTAATTCAAATTTTGCTGCTTCCACGGTTTCCTGTGCCTCCAGTGAACGAGATGGACTGAGCGAAAGTTTGTTACTTTGTACTTCTTGAATTGATGCTAACAATTGAGATTTACGCATCCGACTGTAACGAGAAATGCCATACTCACTTGCAACTTTACGAAGTTGCCTTAATGTCATTTCCTCTAGCGGTGGGCGTTCTTTTGCCATTTATTTTGGCCTCCAGTAGTTTTTCGGGTAAATGACTTCCCCTGGTTATAGAATGGTTTATAAAATCTCATCTATCCCAGATGAATTTTTTATTCCTGACTTCTGGTTTTGCCCAGTTTATAAGGGTTTTAGTTGGTTTTTAAATGGATTGCCACGCTTTCTGATTCCTGGTTTTGCCATGATTAGCATTTCTTTGGGATCAGGGGCGTGTTTTTTCTTGATGAAATACTAACAGGTAATCATGCCTAGTGATCAAGGGGTATGAAGTCGGTTTTTCAGCTATTTCACGTATTTATTAGCCCTGCGGGGATCAAATTGTTATGGAATCATAACATTTGCCTTGACCTGGGGTTCATTATGTCAATATTTCCTGACATTTCCGTTTCCATGTTGTGGGATCGGCTTCTAGCCCGTCCAGCTTTAACAGGACTTACGCAAAAGGGAACGAAAGTAAGGGTAATACCCTTCGGGAAGCAAGCTACATGAATTACCCCTACGCAAGAATCAGGTTTTCAGTCACATCTTCCGTAAGTCCTATTTAAGGGTGGCTAAGAAAGTCTTTCCGTGAGGGCATAGGAGTCAGGAGTCAGGAGTCGTAGGGGCGAAGCATTCGGACGACAAATTATCAATTTTATGAAAAGGCTATTTTCCGAATGCTTCGCCCGTACAGGAGTCAGGAGTCAGGAGGAGATGTGAAAATTTCTTTGCCATCTCTTGAAATCCCCAAAAATGCACACTTTTTCCGGTATACCCTTCAAAACCCTTGCACTAATTTCTGTGTTTATCAGCCTCTAACCTTTGATATATCAAGGTTTTAGGTTTATTCAGCAAACCCTAAATAGGGTTTGCTGAAAAAGTCTCTTCGTTAAGGCAGGGAATAGGGAATAGGCAAGACTTTGGGTGATCTGTTAGTAACCAATTCTTTGAAATTTCACCCGGAAAATGCACGCTTTTAGGAGTATACCCCTGAAAAATCCTGCACTGATTTCCTGATTTTCCACCTGAAACCCTTGATTTATCAAGGTTTTGAGTTTATTCAGCAAGCCCTACTGAGCGTGTTGAAGTATGCCCACCCCACAAGAATCTACCCCATAAGAATTAATAGAATATTTTTTGATTTGGTTTTTTCAGGTTGATCTACAGGTTGATCTACAGGTTGATCTACTTGTTTAATTTTATTTAAATTTTATCAGTTTCTTGTGTACTCTCTGTATAAATAATTTTGCTAAACGCATTCGGGTGATATCTTGAATATTAGCTGAGTAATATTTTTTGTGATCAAAAAACTCATTTATTGCTGACAAAATTACTGTGAATCGCTGGATAATATTTTCAGTTCTGTACTCTGCTAAAACTTCTGCGGGTAAAGTCAAAGCCACTGGAGATGATAAAGTTTTGAGAATACGTTGTACATCATATTCTAGAGAATACCCAGCTATTTTATAACAATTAAATCCCGGATCTAAATAATCAGAAAGCCCGCCGTTAACGCTAGAAAAAACTTGACAACCACAAGCTAAAGCTTCCATCGGTTGCAACCCAAAACCTTCACTTACACCCTGTTGCGCCCAATATTCCGCAGAGTCGTAAAGGTAAATTTTCGCTCTATTAAATAATCCTGGTAAATCTTCAATATAAGAATCAACAACAAAAACTTGACACTTTTGTTGTAATGTAGGAATTAATTGTTTAATTAAATATTCAGAAGATTTTCGCGCTTGCACTAAAACATCAATATCTCTATCTAAATGCAAATTTGTAAATTCATCAGCGATTTGATTAGGTAAATAATAAATTAAATTATTAGGCGCTTTTTGTCCCCAATATCCCATTGTATTACGGCTAACTGTAATAATCGGAATACTGGAGGGAAGTTTAAAATTATAACCTGCACTATGAGCATGATAAACTACATTATATTTTTGCAGTTTAGGTGCGAGTTTAGCTATATCAAATCCCCAACTAATCACAAATATTACATCATCTAAATTTTGCTGTGAATTTTGATTTTTTAGTATATCATCAAGAAACAGCTTATCCTTTTCTCTTTGTCGGTAAGTGACAACTTCTGCACTACAGATATTTTGAGCTAAATTAACTGTTTTTAACTCTGCCCAAAGCCCACCACAAGCAAATTTTCCATCTGTTCCTGGAACTAAAAAGTACAGTTTTCTCATATAGAAGTTGGTTTTGATAATTACAATTATTTTTGTAGGTTGGTAATAGTTGATAGTTGATAGTTGATAGTTGATAGTTGATAGTTGATAGTTAATAGGGAAACATCAAATTTATTACCCAATCACCAGTCCCCAATCCCCAATCCCCAATCACCAATCACCAGTCCCCAATCCCCAATCACCAGTCACCAATCACC